>JAUXIQ010000033.1 GCA_030620925.1 Nitrospinota bacterium | reverse complement strand
GAGAAAATGTTCTCGAAGTCCCCGGGTGCTAAGTCTCCTCTCTTCAGCAGCTCCACGAGCAGTTCATTAAGCCTTTCGTGAAGCTTCTGCACGTGTGAGTGCTCGTCCTGAGCGAGGTTGACGTACATATCCTTGCCTTCGACTGAGTCCGTTTGCATGGCGCACTTGAGATATGTTTCAAGTCCCTCCCTCTCGAAGATGATGGCCGTTTTTAGCATGTTCAACAACTCCCATACCATGAGCTATCCCACCATGAGTTAGATGTCGACAGGTCCGGTTCGACCCCTGAAAAAATTAAAGCTTTTTGTTTCTTCCGCCCCGGCCGACTGCTTCAGCCGTCGGTTCCCGATTAGATCAGGCCGCTGCCAACAGCAAGTCGCTGCCCATGAGCTCTTTCTTTAATCCCTCGACGTCCTCGCCCTCTACGTGAAGGATAATCTCTTTGTGGTGACTCCCTTTTCCCATAGGGGCGGTCAATGCGCCGACTATGTTCCCCCCGTGGGAGGTGATAATCTCGAGAGCCTTGCTCAGCTTGTCCGTATCACCGTTGAGCTTGAGCTCGAAAGTGGCGGTTTTTTCATTTTTCTCGAAAAGCTCGGCGAAGAATTCAAGAACCTCTTTAACCGTGATCAGCCCCACCAATTCGCCGTTTTCCATCACGGGAAGACCCTTTATCTTCCTGTCGTGCAGAATCTTTACCGCCTCCTCGACTGTGAGCTCAGGCGAGACGGAGATAACCATGCGGCTCATTATGTCGGCTACCTTGATCCTGGAAAGAAGATACTCTATTTCGTGGACGTGTAGTTCCCGGGTGGATGATGAGCTGGCTTTCCTGATGTCCCTGTCGGTCACTATTCCGGTAACTTTTTTCCCATCCAATACCGGCAGCGTCAGGACCCCCTCTCGATGAATGTAATCCATGGCTTCAACTAAGGTGGCCTCTCCGCAAATAGTTGATGGTTCTTTCTGCATGTAATCTTTTACTAACATTTTTCCGACCCTCCTTGCAGATAATTGTCCGCTCTTGAAGTCGGTAAAAAATTGACTTTAATTGAGCTTGTAGTGTAAATCAGGCTGAAATAATACTAATTTTGTCGCCTTTGCTCTTAAATATATAGCCTGTTTTATTATTTTCAACGGGCTTTAATATTTTTATCACCTACTAATAAATATGCTTCATCCGTCTGATCCTTGCAATCTGTCTATTCCTGATATGGGATTAAATTCCAGCACCAGAAAGTATTGACATCTCAGGCGCATGTTTTATTTTTATGTAAGAAGATTTTTGACCGACTCGATCACGGATGAACCCTCAGACTTTAGTGAGCAGTTTCGCTGAATGTTATCAGTTATTAAAATTTACTCTAACCCCCCCTGCCGGAATGACTCAATGCTAAACGATAAAGGCCGGTCTCAGGGTTGAAACCCGCATTTATGAGATGTATACTAACAGATGCGAAAGAATACTAATTATATCCTGTTTATGAAGTGAGGTAGACGTTTTGAAACTTACGAGGAGAGGTGAATGTGCACTGTTGGGTCTAATCTACCTTGTAAAAAAGGGGAAGGACTCAATGTCACACGTTGGAGAGGTGGCCGAGGCTTTTAATCTACCCCAGAAACTTTTAGCCCAGGTGTTTTATAGTATGGCCCGGGGCAGTCTGTTAAAATCTTATCGCGGCAGGGGGGGCGGGTTTACCTTAGCACTACCCGCTGAGGAAATAACGGTGAGGGATGTTATAGAAGCGGTGCAGGGAAAGCCGGTCATCTATCATTGTGTTGCGGGAGATGGCGAAGTCTGCAGCGCGTTTACCAAGTGTTCCGTTCAGGAGGTCTTAAATCGTCTGCAGGAACATACAATGGATACGCTGGGAGGTATAACGCTGGATAATCTGGCGGAGGGGATGGTGTTTAAGTAAAAAATTTTGCCCCTAAATAAGACTATTTTAGTATGGTATAACCGTGTAGACGAGTGACCGAATTCATGGATTTAAATGATGAGCTGGGAGAAGTGAGATGGACACGGAGTTGAGCGAAGAACAGTTGATGCTTAAGGACATGGTGGGCAGGTTCGCACGTTCCGAAGTGGCTCCAGGAGCCGGGCTCAGGGACGAGACAGGTGATTACCCCTGGGACCTTATGAAGAGTCTTGGGGAGCTGAACCTCCTGGGTATGCTCATACCCGAAGAGTATGGAGGCGCCGGGCTGGACTACGTGAGCTACGCCGTGGTTATCGAGGAGCTGAGCAGGCACGACGCGGCCCTGGGCATGACGGTAGCCGCCCACAACTCACTTTCCAAGTACCATATATATAAATTCGGCGGCGAGGAACTGAGGCGCAGGTACGTTGTTTCCCTGGCGGAAGGAGAAGTGATGGGCGCCTGGGCGCTCACGGAGCCCTCCTCAGGGAGCGACGCGGCGGGCCTGATCAGCAGGGCATCGCTTCGGGACGACCGATGGGTCATCAACGGGCGGAAGGCGTTCACCACCAACGGCTCGGTGGCCGGCACATACGTAATAATGGCTTCAACCGACCTAAAGAAAGGAAGCAAGGGTATCTCCGCCTTTGTGGTAGAAGCCGGTGCGCCCGGCCTGGGTGTGGGCAGGAGAGAGAACAAGCTGGGAGTGAGGAGCAGCGATACTGCGGGCCTTGTACTGGAGGATGTGGAAGTTCCCGCGGGTAACCTCATCGGGGAAGAGGGCCGGGGGTTTCAGGACTGCCTGGACGTGCTGGACGGGGGCCGAATAGGCATATCCGCCATGGCCCTGGGGCTCGCCAGAGGGGCTCTGGAGGATAGTGCCAGGTATGCAAAAGAGAGGGAACAGTTCGGGAAACCCATCTCCGAATTTCAGGCCATCCAGTGGAAACTGGCCGACATGGCCACGGAGCTGGACGCCGCCCGTCTGCTCACTTACCGCGCCGCCCTCAAGCGGCAGCGGGGAGAGAAATGCACGATGGAGTCGGCCATGGCAAAGCTGTTTGCATCCGAGGCGGCCGGGCGGGCCGTCAACAGCGCGGTGCAGATTCATGGCGGCTACGGCTACATCAAGGATTATCCGGTAGAGCGGTATTTCAGAGACGCCAAGATATGTGAGATAGGGGAGGGCACCTCGGAGATTCAGCGGATGGTCATAGCCAAGTCCATCCTGGATTTTGAATATTAATTGACATTATAGCGGAGCTCGAAGAATATCGGGGGGCTGATTGTGCGCCGGGTCGCCGGCCTTGCTAATCGTGGTAGCGAATGTTATATACATGTTATATTTAAAGGCGATTTTTCTTAGAGGGAGGTGTTTGTAATGGGTCTGGAGAGTCAGATACAGGATACTGTCTTCCTGACCACGCTGGACAAAGCGGTCAACTGGGGCAGGAAGAATTCACTCTGGCCTATGCCCATGGGAATTTCATGTTGCGCTATTGAGATGATGGCCACCCTGTGCTCCAGGTATGATCTGGCCAGGTTCGGCTCGGAGCGGCTCAGTTATTCCCCCCGGCAGGCGGACCTCATGATAGTGGCGGGCACGCTTACCTGGAAGATGGCTCCCGTGGTGAGAAAGATATACGATCAGATGCCGGAGCCGAAATGGGTTATCGCCATGGGGGCCTGTCTGGCCACGGGCGGCATGTACGACAGCTACAGCGTGGTGCAGGGGCTTCACAGAATAATCCCCGTGGATCAGTACGCACTGGGATGCCCGCCCAGGCCGGAGAACCTTCTGAACGCTATTATGAAGATTCAGGAGCAGGTATCCAGGGAGACGGTTGCCGAACCGTCGGGTGAAGATTAATCTGAAGGCGGAGGTGCTAAGGGATGGCGGAAACGGAGCAGGCCCGGACGCTGCGCACTGAGCATATGTTTCTGAACTTGGGCCCCCAGCACCCCGGGACGCACGGGGTGTTGAGGGTGGTGCTGGAGCTGGACGGGGAGGTGGTGGTGAACGCCGTCCCTCACATCGGCTACCTGCACCGCGGCTACGAGAAGATAGGTGAGGATAGAACTTTTCACCAGTATATCCCCTATACCGACCGGCTGGACTACCTTGCTCCACTCTCCAACAACACCGCTTACGTGATGGCGGTGGAAAAGCTCTTGGACATCGAAGTGCCGGAGCGGACAAAATATATACGGGTAATCTGCTGCGAACTGGCCAGAATCTCCGCACACCTGCTGGGCATGGGGATCATGGCCCTCGATCTGGGCGCGTTCACCGTTTTCCTGTGGGGGTTTCGGGAGCGGGAGAAGCTTTACGATATCTTCGAGAAACTCACGGGAACCAGGCTCACCACCAGCTACATGAGGGTGGGGGGCGTGGTCATGGACCTGTACGATGGGTTCGGGGAAGACGTAAGGACTTTTCTGAATGACTTCCCATCGGCGGTGGACGAGATGGAAGCGCTCCTCACCAGAAACAGGATCTGGGTGGACCGATGCAAAGGGGTAGGGGTGATTTCTGGGGAGGATGCCGTTCAGTATGGCTTGACAGGCCCCAACCTCCGGGCCTCCGGCGTGGAGCACGATTTGAGGAAAGCGAACCCTTACCTGGTATACGACCGCTTCGATTTCGACGTTCCCGTGGGCACTAATGGAGATTCGCTGGACAGGTATCTGGTCAGAATGGAGGAGATGCGGCAGAGCGCACGCGTGGTGGAACAGGCCCTGAACCAATTACCTGCCGGCCCTGTAAACGCTGATATGCCGAAAATCGTTCTGCCCACCAAGGGTAAGGTATTAACCTCCATGGAGGAGTTGATCCATCAGTTCAAGCTCATGTCCCAGGGTTTCGAGCCGCCGGTGGGAGAAGTCTATTCGGCCATCGAGAACCCCAAGGGGGAACTGGGATTTTATATCGTGAGCGATGGAGAGCCCAAGGCATACCGGATGAGGATACGCTCTCCTTCCATGATCAACCTCCAGGCTTTCCCGCACATGGTGAGGGGCGGAATGTTGGCCGACGCCATAGCCATCATCGGCAGCATGGACCTGGTGATGGGCGAAGTGGATAAATAGCCGGTCTTGAAAACGAGGATGTAGAGGCATGAAGATTCAGTACAAGGAGTTGAGCTTCTGGGAGAAGCTTTATCTGCCGGCTATCGTTAAGGGATTGTCCATTACCTTGAAGCACCTGTTCATGTGGCCGAAGTTTACCATGCAGTATCCGGAGGAGAAGCCGGAGCCCGGCCCCCGCTTCCGCGGGTTTCCCAAGCTGGTGAAGGATAAGGAGGGGCACCCTAAATGCGTCGCCTGCGGATTGTGCGCGGCGGTATGCCCGCCCCATGCCATAACCCTCCAGGCGGAGGAGACCGAGGAGTTGAGCTGGGAGCGGACCCCAGTATCCTTCGAGATAGACATGGGGCGCTGTATCCTGTGCGGCATGTGCGAAGAGGCCTGCCCCGTGGAGGCCATTGTCCTCAGCGATACCTATGAACTGGTCATTAACGACACCCGGAAGTGGGTATTCGAAATAGACAAGCTTTTGGAGGACTGGGAAGGGAAGGAGACAGAGCTTTTCCTCAAAAACCGTAAGTAGATGATAACCTTGAGTTGATGGAGAGGGCGATCTGATGATGTGAACGCCTATAGTTCTGTGAATCAGGAATTGGAGGAAGAGGTGTTGATATGGCGCTTAAAATAACCGATGAGTGCATTTCCTGCGGCGCCTGTGAGCCGGAATGTCCCAACAAAGCGATTAGCGAAGGGGATGAATTTTATATAATCGATCCCGATTTGTGTAACGAGTGCGTGGGGTTCTTCGACGAATCTCAATGCGCCGCCGTCTGCCCGGTGGATGCCTGTCAGCCCGATCCCGAGCACGTTGAAACCAGGGAAGCTCTCCTGGAGAAAAAGAAGAGGATTCAGAACAAATAGTCTTTAACCCGCATCAACGGTTGAAGCCGGGTCTTGCGGGGAGGCTGCCGGAGCCGGAAACTTTGAAAGGATGATCATGCCCATATACACCAAGGGAGGAGATAAGGGGGAGACCAGTCTTTTCGACGGAACCAGGGTAGCCAAGGATTCCAGTCGGGTGGCGGCTTACGGCGCCGTGGACGAGCTTAATGCCGTGCTGGGTGTTGCCAGGACTCGCAGCAGGGGCCGGCTCACAGAGGTAATCGATGGCATCCAGCGGGACCTCTTCAAAGTGGGGGCGGAGCTGGCCTCTCCGGGCAAGGGAAGCGATGTCATCCCCGCCGTGAGCCAGCAGCGGATCGAAGAGCTGGAAGCTTACATCGATGAGTTTATGAATCAGCTCAAGCCCTTGAGGCGGTTTATACTCCCCGGCGGGGGAGAGGCGGCCGCCTTCCTTCATCTGGCCAGAACGGTCTGCCGCAGAGCGGAGCGCCAGGTAGTGGCGCTGGCCGCTCGGGATGTGGTGCGGGAGGAGCTGAAGAAATACATGAACAGGCTCTCTGATCTTCTCTACGCCATGGCCCGTATGGCTAACTGGATGGACGGGGTGGAGGAGGTTGAATGGCTGGGAAAAAAGGAAGAGAAACCGCGCTGAACCGAGCGCGGCGATTGGACTCGTCGGGGGGAATCTTAAAAAAATTGTGCGGGGGCATTTTGAAACCCCGCGTTCCGCGGGGGACGCTCCCACCCAAACTTCTGTGTTTGCCTGTCTAAACTTCGTGCCCGGAAGGCGCTGCTTCCAAAAAAGAAGAATCGGAGCAGGCTGTAAGCCGAGTTCTGTTCCCCCGAGCTTTCCGGGGGGATGGCCATTTATCTGGGGCGCCGCTTGCACGGCGTCTCCAGCGACCTTACCCGAGGACTCGGGCGAGCAACCCTCGAACGCCCTCCTATTTGGTCTTGCTCCGGGTGGGGTTTACCTAGCCGGCCCGGTCACCCGGACCGCTGGTGAGCTCTTACCTCACCGTTTCACCCTTACCTGCCCCCTGAGGGGCCGGCGGTCTGTTCTCTGTGGCACTATCCCTGGGGTCGCCCCCGCTGGACGTTATCCAGCACCCTGCTCTGCGGAGCTCGGACTTTCCTCCGGACACCCTTACTGGGTACCGGCGGCCATCAAGCCTACTCCGACACCATGTCTATGGCCATGTTGGCCAGCCTGTCGGCAATACTGTTCTCCTTTCGGGGAATGTGAGTGATCTGAAAGCGTTTAAGGTTGATTATCCGCTCCCTGGCTTCCTTGTAAAGTACTATCAGGGCCGGATTTTTAACCTTGTACTTCCCGCTTATCTGTTTGACGACGAGCTCCGAGTCCGCGAAGACCTCGAGCTCTTCCGCTCCTCTTTTTTCTGCCATTTGAAGTGCAATGAGTAAAGCTCTGTATTCGGCGACGTTGTTCGTGGTCTCACCCAGGTATACTGATTTTTCCTCCAGCACCTCTCCTTTTTCGTCATATATCACCACCCCCGCACCTGCTTTGCCAGGGTTTCCCCTGGAGCCACCATCTATAAAAGCCCTCAGCTTCTTTAACTTTGGATGCAGGGCCTTCGCCCCTTCTAGAAGAGCCTTTTTCACCTCCTTGGGGTCAGCCTGAAGTTCGGTTTTAGCGATTTTGTTGATGACGCTGCTCTTAGCAAGAGCTTTGAGAATATTGGCATACTGTTCTCGTCTTACAGGTTTCTTCTCGGGTTTCTTGGGTGACAGTCTGGTTTCTCCTTACTATAGAATATATACTCCCCGGTATCCGTTCACACTATCTTTTTAGGGGCGGGGTGGAGGTGGAAGTTCAGGGGGTGATGAAAAGTATCCTGTTGCAGTGTTCGCAGTTTATCACTTCTTCTCCCGTCATAATTTCCGCCACAACCTGGGGGGGGATGGTCATGTGGCATCCCTGGCAGACGCTTTCCACCACGTTCATCACGGCTATGCCGTTCCTTGCCTGTTTCAGTCTTTCGTATTGTTCCAGGAGGGGTCTCTTTATACCGTCGGCAAGCTGCTCCCTTTTGGTGGTTTCTACTTCAAGCCCGCCGTTAAACTCTGCAAGCTCTTTTTCCTTCTGGTCTTTCAGTTTATTGAAATGTTCATTTTCTCTCTTTACCACCCCTTCGTTCTCTTTTTTTAATGTCGTCTTCTCTTCCATTAACTCCATAAGGTTGAGAATTTCATCTTCGGTGTCGTATATGGTCTTCTCCATATTCTCGATTTCGGAGAGGAGGGCGGTATATTCTTTGTTGGTTTTAACCTCTGGGATCTTAAGTTTGGATTTAGCCAGCGCCTCTTTCTCGTCTTCCACGGTGCGTTCCAGAGACTTTCTCTTTTGTTCGTCCTGGTCCATCTCATCCAGGAGGTCTTGCAGATCTTTTTGTGCCTTGAGAAATTCTTGCCTGAGCTCTTCTATTTCACCGGGGACAGCGTCGATTTCTCCCTTGAGCATGGCTATCTTCAGATCGACGGACTGCAGGTTTATCAGGAGCTGAACATCGATGTTCACACGGAAGTCTCCGAAAAAAGAAAAGTGCATCATGTCAATGCACTTATCGACCACCATGATTTAATGGTGGGCCCACCTGGCCTCGAACCAGGGACCTACCGGTTATGAGCCGGTGGCTCTTCCATCTGAGCTATGGGCCCACACAGTATACCCTGGCATTGTAGATATATTAAGGTGTGAGCGGTGTCAAGGCAAAAAGTTATCCTGCCTCTTCGGGTCCTTAATATTCCACGAAACTTTTAAGTTTTTTGCTTCTGCTGGGATGCCTGAGTTTTCTGATCGATTTGGCCTCTATCTGCCTGATTCGCTCCCTGGTGACGTCGAAATCCTGCCCCACTTCCTCAAGTGTATGCTCTGAGTCGACCCCTATGCCGAAACGCTTCCTGAGCACTTTCTCCTCTCTGGCGGTGAGGGTCTCCAGGACCAGCTGCACCTTGTCTTCGAGGTCCGATTTTACCACCGCCTCCGCGGGAGCGATGACTTTCTTGTCTTCGATGAAGTCGCCCAGGTGGCTATCCTCTTCCTCGCCTATGGGTGTCTCCAGGGAAATCGGTTCTTTGGCTATCTTGAGCACGTTTCTCACCCGCTCCGCGGGTATATCCATCTTGAGGGCGATCTCTTCTGGGGTAGGTTCTCGGCCGATTTCTTGCACCAGCACCCGTGAGGTGCGGATGAGCTTGTTGATTGTCTCGATCATATGGACCGGGATGCGAATGGTTCGTGCCTGGTCGGCGATGGCCCTGGTTATTGCCTGCCTGATCCACCAGGTGGCGTAGGTGCTGAACTTATATCCTCTCTGATACTCGAATTTCTCCACTGCTTTCATCAGCCCTATGTTGCCTTCCTGGATGAGGTCCAGGAACTGCAGGCCGCGGTTGGTATATTTCTTGGCTATGCTCACCACCAGCCTCAAGTTGGCTTCGGCAAGCTCTTTCTTGGCCATCTTCTCCTTCGATTTCCCTTTTGCCACGGCTTGGAGAATATCCTTCAACTGCTCTTCGGTGAGGTCTGCTTCTGTTTCTGTGCGCTTCATCTTTCTCCTGGAGTTGCGGATTCTGCGGTCGACTTCCAGGAGTTTTTCTCTGCTGAGATGGGAGGGTATTTGAACATCCGCATTTTTATTATCCTTATTTCGCAGGACCTTTCTCAGCTCTTCCTGCGACATGCCTATTTGATTCAGAGCCCCTTCTATCTCCTTGACGCTTTGGTTCATCCTTTCTTTCAGAATCTCCAGCTTGGTCGCTATTCTGTCGATAAGGAAGGGCTTCAGGTTTAACTGGTTCAGGCATTCGGCCATTTTATCCCTTATTTTCTGATCGGCCTCTACCGTGCTGTTCCCGGAATTTTCCTTCTTCAGTTTGAGCAGCCTGGTATTATCGCGTTTGAGCTCCCCTACCAGCCGGTTGATCTTCCGTAATTCGCTACGCTTTTTATCCTTACTGCTTTCCATGTAATCGCTGAAATCGATGAGTTCCCGAAGGTCGTTCTTGTTCTGTTTTAATTTATCGGCCAGGCTTAACACTTCTCTCACAGCGAGGCAGGTATTTAGTGCAGCTTTCTTTATTTCCTGCTGACCTTCTTCTATTTTCTTAGCTATTACTACTTCACCTCCCCTGGTGAGCAGGGGGATGCTGCCCATTTCTCTGAGATACATCCTGACCGGGTCATCCGTTTTGCCGGAGAGCTCGGATTGGATCCCCAGACTGCGCTCTATATCAAGGTTGTCCTCGTCTTTCTTTTTGGGAGGGACGCTCTTTTGTTTTTTGTGCCTTGAATCTACGATGTCGATATCCATTTCCCCGAAGGTCATCATTATATCGTCGATCTCTTCAGGAGAAACGATTTCGGGAGGAAGCACGTCATTGATCTCCTCGTAAGTGAGGTATCCTTTTTCCCTCCCAATGGCAATGAGTTGCTTTACCTTGTCCATACCTTCTGTTTTGGCCATATCCCGCGTAACCTCCAGCCAAGTGAAAACGTTCAGCAATAAGGAACGACTTTAAATTATGAATATATTTATAATGCCTGTCTACCGGCGTTCGATGCGGATGAGCTGCCGCTCGCTCCCTTCGCTTTTCAGCCTGGAGCGTAATTCCTGAAGCTTCCTGAGCAGGGGACCTATCTCCTCTCCCCTGCTTTCCGCTTCTTTGAGTTTGAGAGCGGTTTTATTCAGCATTTCCACCGTGGATACACCCGGCTCGGCCGCTCTTTCTTCAAGCAGCTTGAGACATTCTTCTGTGGTTCGCTGCCAATCATCCAGATCCACCTGCTGCATCATCATTTGCGATGCCAGGTGCCTGGCCCTATCGCCTTCCAGCATATCGAT
>JAUXIQ010000304.1 GCA_030620925.1 Nitrospinota bacterium | reverse complement strand
TGAGCTGGACGAGGACGTGGAATAAACCTTAATTTTAAGGTTCACATATCCCCGGGGCTGATAGATATCCGGGGAGAAGATGCGAGGGGGGGTTCAGGAACCCCGCCGGAAGGAGAAACAGAGTGTTTAAGAGCTTCGTGCCGCCAGAGTTTCTGGCCGAAATAGACCAAGGAAAATGCCGCAAATGCAGGAGATGCATACAAAATTGCGGATGGGATGTATATAGCTGGGGGGGAGACCGGGTTCTTGCGGACGACACAAAGTGCGTGGCCTGTCAGCGCTGCTACCTGTTTTGCCCTGAAGAGGCCATCAGCATAAAGAGCAACCCCCTTGCGTTTAAGGAGCATCCTGCCTGGTCGGACGATCACAGGAAAAAAATCTACCTCCAGGCGGAGACGGGGGGCGTTTTGCTCACCAGCATGGGAGCCAGCACCCCTTATCCCATTCTATGGGATAACATTCTGATAGACGCCTGCCAGGTGACCAACCCTTCCATAGACCCCCTCCGGGAGCCCATGGAGCTCAGGACTTATCTGGGCAGGAAGCCGGACAGCCTGGAGTTCGAAGAGGATGGAGACGGGGGCCTCAAGCTCAAGACCGACGTTGCCCCGCAGGTAAAGCTGGATACGCCCTTCATTTTCGCACCCATGTCCTATGGAGCCTTGAGCCTCAACGCACACAAATCCCTGGCCATGGCGGCCAAGGAGCTGGGCATCGTGATGAACACAGGAGAGGGCGGCCTTCACCAGGACCTCTATCCCTACCGGGATAACATAATCGTGCAGTGTGCTTCGGGAAGGTTCGGCGTCCATTCCGAGTATCTCAACGCCGGGGTGGCGGTGGAGATAAAGATAGGGCAGGGCGCCAAGCCGGGCATCGGGGGGCATCTCCCCGGCGAAAAGGTGGGGATGGAAGTCTCCAAGACGAGGATGATACCCCAGGGCACCGATGCCCTGTCGCCGGCGCCTCACCACGATATCTACTCCATTGAAGACCTGCGGCAGCTCATCTACGCCCTCAAGGAAGCGACGGACTACAAGCCCGTCTCGGTGAAGATAGCCGCCGTGCACAACGTGGCGGCCATCGCCAGCGGTATAGTGCGGGCGGGGGCGGATATGGTATACCTGGACGGCGCGCGGGGAGGCACGGGCGCGGCACCCACCATCATCAGGGATCACCTGGGCATTCCCATAGAACACGCCGTAGCCGCAGTCGATGACAGGCTGAGGCAGGAGGGCATTCGCCACATGGCTTCCATCATCGCCGCCGGAGGTATCCGTTCCAGCGCCGATGCCGCCAAAGCCATTGCCCTGGGAGCCGATGTGGTGTCCCTGGGTACCGCCGCTCTTATAGCCATGGGCTGCAGGGTGTGCGGAAAATGTTACACGGGGAATTGCAGCTGGGGGATCACCACCCAGAGACCGGAGCTGACCAGGCGCCTGGACCCTGAGATATTCGCCGAACGGTTGTACAACCTCATCACCGCCTGGAGCAGGGAGTTGAAGGAAATATTAGGTGCGTTGGGAATCAACGCGGTGGAGAGCCTTCGCGGGAACAGGGAGAGATTGAGGGGCGTTGGCCTCGACTCTCTCACCCTGGATATACTGGGTATAAAACCCGCGGGCCGATGAGCGGGTATTAAACATACGGCGGGGAAATGAGAATAGACGCCAAGGGAATCTATTACAGGGAGCTGAACCGGATATTGCGGGAGGCCATCGCCTCCGGTGAGAAAGAGCTCGTGGTGGACAACGTGAACGGCCAGCGCTACATCGCCGATGCCGTCGAAGAGAAAGTAACCATTATCGTAAACGGCGTCCCCGGAAATGATCTGGGTGTGTTTATGAACGGCCCTACGGTTATAGTCAACGACAGCGCCCAGGACGCGGTGGGAAACACCATGAACCAGGGGAAGATAGTCATACACGGCCATGCGGGAGACGTGCTCGGCTACGGGATGCGAGGGGGCAAGATGTTCATCCGGGACGACGTGGGCTATCGTGTGGGCATACACATGAAGTCATATAAGAAGCAGGTGCCCGTAATAGTAGCCGGAGGCAAGGCCGGGGATTTCTTCGGGGAGTATATGGCGGGCGGAATCCTGATGCTGCTGGGACTGAACGCCAGGGACGGCGAGATGCTGGCCGGAGACTACCTGGGCACGGGTATGCACGGCGGCGTGATCTACGTGAGGGGCCGGGTGGAGAAGCATCAACTGGGAGCGGAAGTGGGAGAGGTCGATCTGGACGACCAGGACCAACAGCTTCTGCAGGAGCACCTGGGGGAGTTCTGCGAAGATTTCGACCTGGATTTAAAAGAAGTTATGGGCACCAAATTTACCAAGCTAATCCCCATAAGTTCACGACCTTATGGGAACCTGTACGCCTACTGATCCAGGCGAATACTTGAATTAAATTGGGTTAACTCCTTTCTCAGGGCGAGGTTATACACCTCGCCTTATTATTCGCAGAAGAGTAAAGGGGTAGCGAGAGGGCAACGGTGTCCAGGCGGTTTATGGAGCCCGGGATTATAACTTATTAGAGTGAATAATAAGATTCTTTTTCAGGGATGGAGCAATGATCTTCACCAAACCCAAGCCGATGAAAGAGATTTTAGACTCGCTGGCACCGTACGAAAAACCGCTGATATTGGGATGCGGCACATGCTCTGCGGACTGCCACACCGGTGGAGAAAAAGAAGTGGCGGATATGAAAAAACGCCTGAAGTCCGAGGGCATGGGCGTGGTGGAAGGCGTTGTCGTAGAGTCGTTGTGCAATCTGGAGAAGGTGCGGCGAGCCCTGAAAGATAAGAAGGAACAGGTTAAGGAAGCCGACGTTGTTCTGGTAATGTCCTGCGGCATAGCCGTGCAGGTGGTGGCTGCCCATACGGATAAACCGGTGATGCCGGGGCTGGATACCGTGTTTGCAGGTGTCCTGGAGCGCATAGGGCACTACCGCGAGATGTGCTCGATCTGCGGGCAGTGCGTGGTAGGCGAATATGGCGGAATATGCCCTGTCAGCCGGTGTCCGAAGGAACTGCTTAACGGCCCCTGCGGGGGCACCATCGACGGTAAATGCGAGGTGGATTCTGAAATCGAGTGCGCCTGGGTTGAGATTTACGAGCGCATGAAGAGCCTGGGCAATGAAGGCTCACTCGCTCGTATAGCGAAACCGAAGGACCACTTGCGATCGACCCATCCTCGCAGGGTGAATACCGGTAAGGGGATATTGAAAGGAGAGTGGTGATAAGTTTATAAACGGGCATTCATGTCCTTTATGGGGTGATATTGACGCGGCTTTTTTCTTTATTACCGGGGAAGAAATATGGGTTTTAAGGAGAAGATAGCTTCAGGCGAGAGGGTGGTAACTGTTGAAATGTCTCCGCCAAAGGGCGCGGACATAGAAGATATGATGGGTCTGGCCGATTCGGTGAGGGGGAAGGTCGACGCTATAAACGTCACCGATAATCAGCGGGCCGTCATGCGCATGAGCTCCCTGTCCGCTTGCTCTCTGCTTAAAGCTTACGGGCATGAGCCGGTCATGCAGGTTTGTTGCAGGGATCGAAATCGTATCGCCCTGCAGTCAGACT
>JAUXIQ010000373.1 GCA_030620925.1 Nitrospinota bacterium | reverse complement strand
TTGAGACATACCTTTGCCTCGTACTTCTTGATGAGTGGAGGTGATATCAAAACTTTACAGGAAATACTAGGCCATAAAAGCCTTAGAATGACCCAACGTTATTCCCACCTATCCCAAAGTCATAAGGTCAAAGCTATCACCAAGATGGACACCTATATGGACACCAGGGAAGATTTTGAAAAGGCGAGTGTTCGTAAGTGATTGATTTATTGGTGGAGCTGGCGGGGATCGAACCCGCAGCCTCATGACTGCCAGTCATGCGCGCTCCCAATTGCGCCACAGCCCCACCATAGAGGTAAACTGGCAATTTAAAATTAACCCGCTGTGCCTCTGTTTGTCAAGGGCTAAATATGTCGGGTCGGGCAGCGGGGTTTTTTTGAATCGAGGATAACCGATTTTGATAAAATTTAGTTAGACATAAATTTTTTTCTTCATTATTTCAGTAATTATATGTATAATTGAACTGTTCAGCCATAGTGAACAGAGGCGTGATTAAACTGATTGTAGACGATTGAGGGACTAAGCTGTAATCTCACGGGGTTTTATTTACTTTACGGTTTTTCATTATAGAGGATGCTCATTTATGCGGTTTATAGCGACTGCCGTGGTCCTTGCTGTGGTTCTGGCTTTTACCTTGATAGGTATTGAAGAAGCGCTGGCGCAATCGGTTCAGGGAAGCGGCTCCAGCCGACTGGTCAAACTGCGGATGATAGTGGTTAAAAACAAGTTGGATGCCCGGGTTGTGCTGTCTTCTCTGGAGAGTGGCACTTCCTTCGTTCAACTTGCCAAGGAGCTGTCTTTGGGTCCGCATGCGGAACGAGGGGGACACATCGGCACCGTCGATGTCAACAGGTTGAAGCCAGAGCTGAGGGAAGCGCTGAGGGGGTTAAAACCCGGCCAACATACGGGCATAGTGGTGACGGCCCTGGGCAATGCTATTTTTCAGGTTACCACCGATGAATACTATGAAAATGGCCTCGGGCTCTTCGATAGGGGCCGCTATCAGAATGCCATAGAGGAGTTCAAGAAGGACCTCGAACTCAACCCCGATAGTGCGTTCTCCTATTTTTATCTGGGGCTATGTCAGAACAAGCTGAATTTGAATCGGGAGGCCGCCGACTCTCTGGAAATGGCTTCCGAGCTTGCGCCGGACCTGGTCGAGACTCACTATAATTTAGCGAAGGTGTACGATTCGTTGGGAAGAACCTATGATGCTGAGCTGAAGTACCTGAAAACCATCGATATGGATCCCGATTTTCATATGGCCCATAATAACCTTGCCTGGCTTTACGCCAAGAACAGGATGAAAATAGAAGAAGGGGTCGAGCATGCCCGCAGAGCGGTCTATCTCTCTCCCACCAATCCCATTTACTACCACACCCTCGCCATGCTTTACATGCAGGTCGAAATGAAGGTAGAAGCCGTAAGAGCTTTGAAGATGGCCAGCAAGTTGTCACCCGAAGATAGCTACTACAAGGAGCAGCTCAAATATCTTGAAGCTTCTTTAAAGGAGGAGAGAGGGCTGCCCGCCACAAAGGAAGAAGTCGCAGCTACGGAAAAGAGAGAGCCCGTACAACCCGTTATAGCGGTCAAGCCTCCCAAACGCCGCCAACAAGTAACCCGCCTGAAGGAGCTGGAAACAAAGGCGGAGAAAAAAGTGGAAAAAAAGGTAGAAGCAAAGAAGGAAGCTAAGGTCGAACAAAAGGTGGTGAAAGGGACGGGTCTTCGCATCAAGGTCCTTAACGGCAACGGAATTAAAGGCGCTGCCGCTGGAATAGTGGAAGTGCTGGCAGGCTTCAACTATCAGGTAGAGGAAGTGGGTAACGCTGAAAGATTCGATTGGGCGCTGACCACCGTCTTTTACCGCAAAGCCAGCGTGAAAGAAGCGATTGATCTGGCCCACAAGATACCCGGCACTCAGAATGTACTCCGGCTTAGAGGCCATGAGCCTTTCGACATTGTGATAATCGTGGGCCTGAAATAGTAAGACAGGCGGTGGAGCTATACTACCGTCTTCCTGAAGTTATACCTTCCTGAATCGTCTTTCTTTTCCCGGCGAACACCCCGCATCAGGAGGGTTTATTACCCATCGCCCGGCTGAGAATGCCGGAGATGAAGTCCGTTATGGTCACCTCAACGAAACCGACGTCGCGCAGATACTGGCATACCTCGCTCTCCGTATGGCCGTGGCCGGTGCTGCCCGAGAGCACTTCCGCCAGGGACCACATGGCGGGCTCCAGGGGGCCGGTCCTGTCGTCGTTCAGCGTCTCGGAGATTACTATGAACGTACCCCCCGGTTTCATGGCGTCATAAGCTTTTTTAAAAATGGCCCGGCACTCTTCGCTCCCGTAGCCGGGCAGGTTGCTGGCCATGATAACCACGTCGGGCCGGCCGGGGAATGGGTCTTTGGTGAAGTCGCCGGGATGGGTGGTTATTCTGTCCGAGAGCCCTTCTTTTTCGATGAAATCCCGCGCCACGGCGCACACGTTTTCGTGGTCCAGAACGACGGCCTTAAGGCGGGGGTTGCTCTGGGCGGCGGCGATGCAGTAGGCCCCTGAGCCTCCGCCGAGGTCCAGCAGCAGCTCGCGGTCGGAGAAATCGAACTCCCGGGCCAATTTCTGCCCTGCGCCGGACCCTGCGCTGTATGTAGCCTCCGTCAGCCAGCGGGCGCCTTCGGGGGTCTCCCACAACTGCTCGTAGTTGCCCAGTATATTAAGCTCTCCTTCTCTCTTAAGCGCTTCTCCGAGGTCTTTCCAGTTATCGTAACTCCGTTTTCCCATTAGAGCCCAGGTGCCCAGGTAGAAGGGTTCGCCCTTGACCAGGAAACGCTCCGCATCGTAGGCGTTTGAATACTTGTCGCCCTCCTTTTCCAGCAAGCCCAGAGCGGTGCAGGCGGTCATCAGCTTTTCGGCGTTCTCCTCCGTGATGGCCAGTTTCCCGGCGACGGCGGCAACTGTGTCCGCTCCCTGGGATACGTTGGTGAAAAGGTCGAGCTCGATGCC
>JAUXIQ010000338.1 GCA_030620925.1 Nitrospinota bacterium | reverse complement strand
GATAGGAAGGTGGCCGAAAGA
The DNA here is from genome assembly GCA_030620925.1 of Nitrospinota bacterium. Lineage (GTDB taxonomy): Bacteria > JAUXIQ01 > JAUXIQ01 > JAUXIQ01 > JAUXIQ01 > JAUXIQ01. The sequence goes on along the minus strand of JAUXIQ010000338.1, from coordinate 3,250 downwards.
ATAATTACATATCAACAGGCTATAAACGAAGCCATTTCCCAGGAAATGGCAAGGGACGACGACGTGATAATCATCGGCGAAGATATCGCCGGCGGCGCAGGCCGCAAAGAACAGGGAATTGAAGACGTCTGGGGAGGCGCCTTTGGAACCACTAAAGGGCTTGTCACCAAGTTCGGCGCTAATCGTGTGATAGACGCTCCCATAACCGAATCGGGGTTCGTCGGCGCCGCCATCGGTGCCGCCGCTACCGGCCTGAGACCTATCGTGGAGCTGATGTTCGTGGACTTTGCGGGAGTCGCCTTCGATCAGATAATGAACCAGGCAGCGAAACTGCGCTACATGTTCGGCGGAAAAGCAAAAATTCCCATGACTATATGCTGTTCCATAGGCGGAGGAGTGAACGCCGCCGCCCAGCATTCGCAGGTGCTTTACTCGCTTTTCACGCATATCCCGGGTTTGAAGTGCATCGCCCCGGCGGTTCCTTACGATATGAAAGGGCTGCTGACCAGCGCCATACGCGACGACGACCCGATAATAGTCTTCCAGCATAAAGGTCTCCTGGGAGTCAAAGGGGACGTTCCAGAAGAAAGCTATTCGATTCCACTGGGTCAGACCGATATTAAGCGGTCGGGGGATGGTGTGACGCTGGTGGGTATATCCAGGATGGTGCATGTTTGTCTGGAAGCCGCACAGAAACTGGAACCGGAAGGTATAAGCGCCGAAGTGCTTGACCTCCGCTCTCTGTCGCCTCTCGATGAACAGTCTATTCTCGAATCTGTATCCAAGACCGGATGTCTGGTGGTGGTGGACGAAGATTCCCCCAGATGCTCCATTGCCACCGACATCTCTGCATTGGTGGCTGATAAGGGCTTCGATTATCTGGATGCACCCGTAAAGATGGTCACTCCACCCCATACGCCCGTCCCCTTCAGCCCGCCACTGGAGAAGTTTTATCTGCCCGACGTGGATAATGTCGTTGCCGCGGTCAAAGAGATAAAAGGCTGACACCATCGGTTTACTTTGCGGGAACCCTATATATCGCAGAGGTTCCCGCAAGGCTCTTCTCAAACCTTTCCGTCCAGCTCCACTCCCGTTTAACCACCTGCTTTATTCATGGTATATATTAAGATTTAGTTTCGCAGGTATAACGCTGTCTTTATCAATATGCTGAAATCCTGCACCGCATATATCATTCATGACCAGGAGAGCATCATGCGACCGGTATACGCCGTCTCAGGCGGAGTGAGCAAATTCGCTAAAGCCAGGCCTGACAAGACCTTCCAGGCCCTGGTCAAGGAGGCCTATGAATACGCCCTTAATGATTTGGACCTCGAGCGCGGCAAAGCCCGCGAGCTCATAGACGGCTCTGTGGCCTCCTATTTTTCAGACCATTTTCAGCGTCAGCTAATGTCGGGCATAATGGTTCAGGACTACCTGGGCCTGTGCCCCAAGCCCAGCCACAGGGTTGAAGGCGGAGGGGCTACGGGCGGCCTCTGTTTCCAGGAAGCGTGGAAAGCCGTCGCTTCCGGCTACATGGACGTATGCGCGGCCTACGGCTTCGAGACCATGTCTCACGTCAATACCTGGAAGGGTAACGAGTTCATCGCCCTGGCATCGGACGTGAGCTTCGATTATCCCGTTGGAGGTTTTTACTCCGGCTATTACGCCATGATGGTGGTGCGCCACATGAAAGAATTCGGCACCACGGTGGAGCAGATGGCCGCCGTCTCCGTCAAGAATCACGGCAACGCTTTCCATAACCCTTACGCTCAGAAGCGCCGCAAGCTTACCATTCAGGATGTGCGAAGCTCGCCACTGGTGGCCTGGCCGCTCACCATGCTGGACATCTGCGTCATGTCCGACGGCGCCGCCGCCTGCATACTGGCGAGCGAGGAGGGGGTAGAAAAGATCGAGGCCGCTTCGGGCAAGACCGTGCCCAGAGTGAAAATCACCGGCATAGGCCGGGGCACGGACGCCATGCGCATGGCCGACCGGCCTCATAAAGACGTCATTTTGCTTCCCAACGAAAACCCTGAAGATTACAAACATCTCAAATATCCGGGCGTGCATTCTTTCAGGGGGGGGCGTATGGCCGCCAAGCAGGCCTACGAGCATGCTGGAATAACCGATCCACTGGACGAGCTTGATTTCGTAGAGCTGCACGATGCTTACACGTCCTCCGAGATACAGACTTACGAGGATATTGGTCTCTGCAAGTACGGGGAAGGAGGTCCTTTTGCCGTCTCGGATAAGCCGGAAATAGGCGGCCGATGTCCGGTCAACCCTTCGGGTGGCCTGATCGCCTGCGGCCACCCCGTGGGAGCCACGGGCCTCATGCAGGCGGTCTTCGCTATATGGCAGCTTCAGGGCACCATCGGGAAACATTTCGACGACGATACCCTTCAGGTCCGGGAGGCCAGGCGGGGCCTCATCCACAGCCATGCCGGCACGGGCACCTACATTACAGTGACCATACTGGAAAAGGAGGAGTGAGAAATGAACGAAGAATATCCAGCTTCCATCCCGGAGACAGAGGAGGGAAGCACAATATTTAATGTCCCTTTCCCGAAAGACCTGTCCCAGCTCAAAGAAATGGCTCCCATCATATTGAAACAGCCCTATTACATAGATTACATTCACAGCTACGGACAGGATTCCCCCTTCTTCGCCGGACTGGCCAACGGCAAACTGCTGGGGACGCGATGCCAGACCTGCGGCTACACCTACGGCACTCCTAAGATGTCTTGCATGGAATGCGGCGGCGATTGCGACTGGATTGAGCTTCCCCTGGAAGGACGCTTACACACCTTTACCGTGTGCCATTACGGCAGCGAGGAGTTCCTCAACGAGACTCCATTCATTCTCATCCTTGTGGAATGGGATGATGTCGACACACTCTTTCTCTCCCGATTGGTGGGCGTTGATCCGGCAAAAGCTACTATGGACTGGGTGGGCATGAATGTGAAGGCGAAATTCAGACGCAACTCAAAGTTTAAGCCCACGGACGTCTATTTCGTTCCTGTTCACTCGTAGAGACAATTCATGAATTGTCTCTACAAATTCGGTAATAAATACTGAATATATAAAACTATTTTCAGCCAGGAAGCGGTCCCTCGAAACGCGGGACTGCTACTACAACCCCGGAGTTTGTCATTCTGAGCGAAGCGAAGAATCTCGTAGCCGTAACGCTCGCTCACCCAACAATACCTGGAACGGGCCGAGATTCGTCGCCAGCCGGCGGCTGACTCAG
>JAUXIQ010000236.1 GCA_030620925.1 Nitrospinota bacterium | reverse complement strand
CTGTCGAACTTTTCTTGCAGCTTTTCGTAGACGTTCTCTGACATTAAGTCTCCTCCTGAAAAAAACCGGCTTCATCAGCAGAATCGGTTGATGAAGTTTGGTTTTGACTCCCCAGATGGTTGCCATGCTCACTTTCTCATTTTATATTGATAAATTTCCCCTTGTGGGAGGGAATTAAGGGAGGGTGTTATTCGGTATTCACCCCCACCCAACCTCCCCGGCATAGATGACGATCTTTTTCATCCGGTCTCTCGTAGGGGCGTCGCTTGCTGCGCCCGTTTCGGGCAGGGCAAGCCCTGCCCCTACGCACCCTCCCCCAGTCCCTTCAGCGACCAACTCTGCGGAAGGCGAGGTCAAGGGGGAGGAGGGAAGTAGATATTGTAAACCTATTTTCAGAATGAGCCGAAAACTATTTTTCCGTCTGTGTCAACTGGCTGTCGACCCACTTCAGGTTCGCATCGATCAGTTCGGGTATGGGCAGGTCGTAAGGGCAGCGGGACATGCACTCGCCGCACTCAGTGCAGTTCCTGCCCTTTTCTACGGCGGCCTTTACCCAGGGGCGGTCGAAAGCGCCTTCTCCCATCCTTTTTATAATGCTGCGGATGCCCATCATGGCCTGGATAGGGATTTCTTCCGGACAGGGCTGGCAGTAGTCGCAGCGGCGGCAGAACTTGTCTTTATATTCTTCCTTGGTGGCCTCCATGACGGCGATTTCCTCTTCTGTCATGGTGTAATCGGGCAGCATGAAGACATCCCAGTTCTCGTTTGCCTGGTCGATGGAGTCGATGCCGGGTATGAGCACCACTTCGGGAGTCGACAGCGCGTATTTGAGGGCTGCCGAGGCGTTCTCTATAACGCCGCCGGAAAAGTTTTTCATGGTCATTATGCCCAGGTCTTGTTCAATTGCCGTGGGGATGACCTTTTCCTCCGCTTTTGGCTCGAGGAAGCTGTGGCAGACCATGATCACATCGAAATGAGCATCGTCGACGACCTTTTCCAGCACGTCCAGGCTATGGCTGGTTAAGCCCAGGAAATCTATGAGGCCCTTATCGCGGGCCTTTTTAAGCCCTTCCAGGGCGCCTCCGGGGCCGATTACCTTATCATAGTTTTCAAAGCTGCTGATTCCGTGGCAGTTGTATATATCTATCTTGTTCACCTGGAGAAGCCCAAGGGCTATATCCAGGTGTTTGAGCAGGCCTTCGGCGGTCTTGTCGGGAGACTTGCTGGAAATATAAACCTTCTCGTCCATATCCTTGAGAGCCTTGCCTATGCGCTCCTCGCTGTTGGTGTAGCCGCGTGCGGTATCCAGCAGGTTCACGCCCTGTTTAACCACATGCTTCACCACCGATACCGCATCTTCCTCGCTGATCCTCTGGATGGGTATCCCTCCGAACCCCAGTCTGGTCACCTCAAGCCCTGTCCTGCCCAGTCGCTGTTTCTTGATCATACCTGTTTTCCCCCTTAGTGGACTGAAAAGCGAAATTTATTCCCTCTATTATTATTCGCATATTCTCGCCTCGTATTCAACACTAATCGTCAGAAACAGACAGCAAGGTTGCCCTACCCACCCCCTTGCTTAAGCAACCCTAAACTTTAAAACACTTTTGAAAACAATAGCTTATAAACGATCTTCATCTGTCGATTAGAGGTTGCTTCCCTCGGAATAGTCTTAATAATCAAGAGTATAGCTCACGTTGGTTTGGGGTTGCTTAACGAATTATCCCTGCCCATCACCACCCTTCCTTCAAGGGAGGGAGACTCTAGTAACCTGTGAAATACAAACACTCGTAGAGACATCCCGCGCGTGGCGGAATGCCGCTCCTACATTTCATCGTAGGAGCGCCTTTCAGGCGCGATTGTAGGGGCAGGCCCATGTGCCTGCCCAGGGCGATCATCCCGCCACACGCGGGACGGTTGCCCCTACATCTGTTTTGCATATAGTATCCTGCAACATTCCTCGGGCTTGAGCCTTAGTGCCTTTGTGGTTAATTTTTTCCTGAATTGTGGTTATACACCCCTCTATAGAATAGATGCAAAAAACCAAGGTTCAGGCGGATTATCCCTTTAGGAACAATGGGTTGAGAGCCATAAGTAAAGCCTTTAACGGGGGCGAAAACCAAGGTCCTTTTTTCTGCATTAACGGGTGTTTCCATGTAAATCGTCTGATAGTTTCGTGCAGGGACCGCCGGCTTTAGTTTGTACGGTTAGAGGAGATGCGTGGAGAAATACGTTGAAATGATCTGCTTGCAGTAAGGCCGTTGCTCAGGCCCGAAGGTAGAAGGAATCGGCCGTTTCTCATCACAAACGTGCCCAGTGCTCACCTGAGAACCGGCACGTGAGGGATAAGTCCTTACGGAGAGGTGAAGAAAAAAAATTTTGTCCGGTTTTGTCTACAGGGGGTGTTTTTCCGCACTAAAGAGGATATATTAGGTGCATTATGAAAAGGTTATTTGGTCCATAAACACAAAAAAAGGAGGTCGAAATGGCTGAAAAGTGGAGCATCCAGGGGGAATATTTCGAGAACTGTAATTGCGAGGTGCTGTGTCCTTGCATCCATTCCGGCATGCAGGCGATGCCCAAGGATGGGCACTGCGATGTCCCTCTCCTTTTCCACATCGATGAGGGCCGATACGGGGACGTTGAGTTAAACGGCTTGAACGTTGTGAGCGTCCTCCAGACTCCCGGCCCCATGGCCGAAGGCAACGGCACCGTGGCTCTCTACGTGGACGAACGGGCGGACGACAAACAGCGCGAGGCGCTTGCGGCTATTTTCAGCGGCGAGGCCGGCGGCCCTATGGGTGCTCTGGCCTCTTTGATCACCAACATTCTGGGGGTCAAGTACGTGCCCATCGAGTACAGATCTGAGGGGAAAAAGCGCGGCGGCAGTATCCCCGATATTTTGGATATGGAGGTCGAAGCCATTACCGGAGCCGACTCCGAGGAACCGATCTGGCTTGATAACGCTCCGCATCCAGCCTCCACCCGATTGGCCGTGGCCAAAAGCACCAGGGGCACATTTACCGATTATGGGCTGAAATGGGACAACAGCGGCAGGAACGGCCACTACGCGACTATCGAGTGGGCGGGGCCATAGCCAGGGTCTTAAGGTGGCTCATCAATGGTCGTGAGCTGTTGCTCCGAACATGCAGAGTCAGGGTGCATGGGTTGTCATTCTGAGTGAAACGAAGAATCTCGCCTGCCTGTGCAAGCCCTTGTTTTACAGGTTTGTCCCGGAAAGTCCCCGCCACAAGTGGCGGGGTTCGAACCCGCCTGACGGCGGGATCATCAACAACCCACCCATTAATGAGTGGGTATGCATATTTAGTGAGAAAGGGCGCACAGCAGTTTGCCCCTGCAACCCATCTTGGAACAGGGATTTTTCGACAACGAATTATATGAAAACAACGTAGAGGTGTCCTGCTTGCCGCGGGGCCGAGCCCAAATATGATCGCACTCACGCCGGTATCGTTTCGTAGGGGCGGGTTTCAAACCCGCCCTATTGGGCTTCACGTTGATCAACAGAAAAAGGGGGGAGATATCATGGCGCAATGGCGTATGAAGGGCGAGTATATCGCGAACTGTAACTGCGATTTCGGCTGCCCCTGTGACTTCGAGAGTAAACCCACCCGCAATAATTGCGAGGGCATACTGGGCATGAACGTCGTGGAGGGGAACTACGGCGACTTGCCCCTGAGCGGCTTGAGATGGGCCCTTACCTACAGTTGGCCGGGGCCGTTGTACGAAGGCAACGGGACGGCACAGCCTTTCATCGATGCCAGGGCCGACGAAAAGCAGCGGGAGGCTCTCCTGAAAATTATCAGCGGCCGGGCGGGAGGGCCCTGGTTTGAGGTTTTAGATGCAACCGTCTCTAATTTCCTGGAAGCCCAATTCGTGGAAATCGACTTCAAATTCGACATGGAGAAGCGTAACGGGCGAGTCGCCGTAAATGGTGCCTGCGAAACGGAAATAGAGCCCATCAGGAGCCCCGTGACCGGCGAGGAACACCGTGCCCAGATATCACTGCCCGAAGGTGTCGAGTTCAAGCTGGCGGAAGTTGCCTGTGCCGCCGTGCTCAAAGGGACAGGGGCCATCAAGTTCGACTGGTCAAACGTCCACGCAGCTCTGGCCGAGGTGGAATACACGAACGATGGGGTGATGTGATGACCTTTTAACCATTAAAGGGTCTAAATCTTCGCCGTAATACGCCGAAATCTGATAACCCAAGTACTGTCTAATTAAGTTTTACCCGCGCAAGAAGGAATAGGGGATCAGTTGATTCGT
>JAUXIQ010000047.1 GCA_030620925.1 Nitrospinota bacterium | reverse complement strand
CTCACTGGTTTCTCCGTTCTTTTTAGCTGTATAGTTGAGCGAACCGCTCGTAGGAGCGGTCGTAGGTTTTTTCAATTTCCGGCGGGAAGAAACAGCCGGGCAACTGGTTCTGCTCCCGGTGATGGACCACACACAGGCAGCATTGCCCCCTCCTGGGGCAGGAGGTATACGTGCAGCTGCATGAGCTGAGATTCTCTTCGAGTCTCGGGCATTCGTCGGCGGGGCCTTGGGCAGGTGACATTTCGTCCTCCCTGATTCAAAGTTGGTATATGATTTAACCGGACTTCGCATTTTGACAGATTGTATCCGCGCCGGCGACATTAGTCAAGGATTAGGCCCCTGCTGCCTTGCGGAGGCGGAGTTGCAGGTGTTAATATTATAAGGTTGAGGGTTATGCGGGGGAGGGTATGACGGTTCGGCCCCTGTTTTCATAACCCGGGCTAACCGGGCTCTGCAGGTATTTTGCATAAGAAAGGAGTGTGAAGAGTTGAGCGAGACCAAAGAGCGGCTGAGGGAGGCCATGAAAACCTATATGAAGGAGAAGAATCAGGTGGGGCTGAACGCGGTGCGCATGATGCTCAGCGCCATCCAGATGAAGGAAAAGGAAAAGCACCGCGAGGGCGAGCTGGAGGAAGACGAGGTTGTCCCCATCATTGCATCCTACCGCAAGCGGCTTCATGAAGCCCTGGAAGGGATGGAATCCGCCGGGCGTGATACATCATCATTGCTTGAAGAGATAGAAGTGGTGCAGAAGTTCCTGCCCAAACAGCTATCCGGGGAGGAAGTTGAGGAACTGGTCAAGAAGAAAATGGAAGAACTGTCTGAAGGGGGCGCGGAGCCGAAATTCGGCGATGTCATGAGAACGGTTATGGCAGAGGTTAAAGGTAAGGCTGACGGCAAGATGGTCAACGAGACGGTCAAGCGCCTTCTAGGATGAAGACTGGCCGACCTTCTCCTCAACTTTCTTGTCGGTGGATACATCTTCACATGATTCGGCATAGGCGCATTTCAGGGCCTCCAGGAAAGCCCTGATGCCGTTTACCACGGTCGTCCTGTTTCCCGAGGGAATATTTTTCGCAATGTTATTAAAACATTCCGTGGTGCAGGCACGCAACTGTTCGGCAAGCTTGAGCCCATCTTCGGTAAGCGTTACATATACCAGCCGCCTGTCCGTATCGTCTCTGATCCTTCCGATGTAGCCGTCGCGAACTAGGTTGTCCACTATGCGGGTCATGGTGCTTGTGGCCAGACCCATCCGCTCGCTGAGCTGATTCATGGTAAGCTTTTCGCAGCAGTAGATGCTCTGCAGGGCGTAGCTCTGGGTCATTGTGACGCCGAAACGGCTCTTTTCCTCCCGATCCATGAGTTGGAAAACCCGGATGACATCGTCGGTAAGCTCCTGAAGGTCACTGATGAATTGTCCTTCGTTTTTCTCTTGCATGTGTGATTGCCTCCATTAATATTGTATTATACAACTAATATTGCATACAATGGTCGAACTGTCAATAGTAAAATTGCCGTAACACCCTAAATTTATTGAGCCTTGCTAAAGTTGTAATACTTTATTAACAAAAATGGTGGAAAAGTTGTGGAAAACGCTGGGGGAAACCCCTATTTATGGCAAAAATAAAAGGATTTGTAACGGATTGCACAAAAATTAGGCAACCATTAAATATCCATATTATCAATAGTTTATCCCTTTTTAGTCCCCTTGCGTGGGTAGATGCGATAAATATTTAAGTTGGTTTAATTATTTTCCACAGGTTACGACTATTTTAATCTGAATAATTGCATTTTATATTTTCAAATCGTGGATAACCCGGAATTTCCACCAGATTTATAGGGGACTAATGCCTCTGCTACAACATCTAGTCGCGCCCGGAAGGTGCTCCATACCGCGCGGGCTGTTTGACGGGGCGAAGTTTACTCTCTTTGGAAACGTGTTTCAGATACTCAGTCATTTTTTTTAATGTTTGCGACATGACTTGTCATTTGCGTGGAGTATGTGCAGGATATTCTCTTTCTGTTTTTGGCTATGGCAAAAGCGCTCTCTCTGTCATTCTGAGTCCCGCGGTTAGCGGGACCAGGGGAGGGATAGGGTGGGGGTGAATTTAATAGTATCACCCTCCCCAATCCCTTCCCGTCAAGGGAGAGGAACTCGAGCACGGCGTGCCGTGAACCTGCCACTCCGCATCGTGTCATTCTGAGTCTTGCCCTCGAGCGGAGCGAAGGGCCCGCGGCAAGCGGGACTACCCACCATCGTAAGAGCGGCATCTTGCCGCGATTCTGCCAGCAACAAATTTCCCCTCACCTTTGACCCCGTCTTCCGCGGGGAGCGCTCCCCCTAAATTTTTGTGTTTGCTCATCTAAATAGCTAAATTATCAGTCAAAACAGTACCAAAGCATTAGTTATTACCAATTATTTTCCCTTGATCTTAAAAAAGCACTTGACTTTTAGATACGATTAAGCATATTAGTAATAACTAATATACTTAAGGAGACAATAGATGAACGAAATTGCTGAACTATTCAAAGTGCTCTCAGTGGACACCAGGATTAACATTGTTGAGCTGCTGAAGAAGGGCCCCATGACTGTAAACGCCCTGGCCGAAGAGCTTGGCGTCAGCCAGTCCGCCGTGTCTCAGCAGTTGAGGATATTAAAGAGCGCGGACATAGTGAGGAATAAGAGGGATGGCTACTGGGTTCACTACAGTATCAACGAAGAGGCGCTCGTTAAATGCCGGGACAAAATGGAACAGATCTGCACCTGTGGTTGTGAAGGCAGCCTGCCTTCGCTGCAGAGGTATCGTGAAGCGCTTAAAAGAGAGCTCGAAGAGGTGGAAAAGAAAATAGCCGAAGCGGAGTAGTTTTTTTTGCCCGTATATATAAGGACTTACTAATATACTTAAATGTTCTGGCGATTGGTCCGCCCGGCATGACGGTAGCAAAAACCATCAACCCAGGAAAGGGGGTGATCGAGTATGGCTGAAAAGAAGAAGAAAGCTAAGAAAAAATCCTGTGACTGCGGTTGTTTAGGCACTAAGTAGTCTGATCACCCGCACCGGGCGGACCTCTTGCTTAATCAACACTAAAGAAATTATTGAACTAAGGAGCGGGGCTTACAATAGGAAGAAAAAATGAAATGCTCGGCCTTAGAGGTTCATACGAAGGTGAGTTAATACTCAGGCAATGCGAAGTTCCTGCAGATACACGGTGGTCATGGTTATACGGAGGAATTTTCCCTTGAAAAACATTTCAGGGACGCACGGGGCATCACCCTTCATGTAAACACTACCGAAGTTCTAAAAGATGCCCTCGGAAAAATGATCATAGGTATAACCTAACCTTATACCTGAAAGGAGGCGAACATGTGCAGACAGTCTTTTGATAGGTGCGGTTGTGGTAGGGGTTCCCAAAGGGGGGCGTGCTGTTCTTGTGGTTGCAGCCCGTGCTCCTGCGGGTCCGGATTCCAGAGGCAATTCAGTACGGTTGAGGAAGATGCTGAGGAGTTGGAGGGATATATAAAAGAGCTTGAAAAGGAGATAGAGGGAGCAAAAAGAGAGCTGAAAGACCTCACCGGTAAATGACCCTTCCTTCAGAGGACAACAAGAAAGCAAGGGATGGCGATTCTAAAAGGGGGCAGCGCTGATCAGACTGTCTCCCTCCAGTAAGTCAGGACGTCTTTCAGGGTTTTGCTGAAAGAGATAGAGGGGGACCATCCTGTGGCTTTTTTGAACTTCGTATTGTCACCAATGAGCAGGGGGACGTCCGAGGGTCTGATCCTCTCCTGGTCGACTTTGAATTCCACCTTGATTGAGGTCATCTCCAGCAGCATATCGATTATATCTTTGATGGAGTATGCTTCCCCCGTACAGATGTTGTAAGCCTCCCCGGGTTCTCCTTTTTCAAGGGCCAGGTAGTATCCCCTTACGATGTCCCTGACGTCTGTGAAGTCCCTTTTGGCCTCTAAATTTCCCACGTGCAGCACCGGCTCGACGGCCCCTTTTTCCATGAGGGCTATCTGTTTGGCGAAATTCGAACAGACGAAGACGTCGCCCCTCCTGGGACCGGTGTGATTGAAGGCGCGCGTCCTGATGATATGCAGGCCGTAACTATGGAAATACTGGTAGCCCAGAAGGTCTTCACCCACTTTGCTGACTGCGTATGGGCTCAGCGGCCGCAGGAGGTTGGTTTCTTTAACGGGTACCTCATCCTCGTAGACCATGCCGTATTCTTCGCTGGAACAGGCCAGTTGTATTCGGGGGTTCAGGTCCAGGTGGCGTGAGGCCTCAAATATGTTGAGGGTTCCGATTACGTTAGTGGTGATGGATTCCGAGGGCGCTGACCATGATGTGGGAACGTAGCTCTGTGCCGCAAGATGAAAGATTTTATCCGGTTTTACTGTCTTTAGCACCCTGATGACCGAAGAGAGGTCCCTGACATCACACTCGTGCATAACGACGTTGCCCGCGAAATGGCTGATATGTTCGGTGCGGCTGCGCCACCTGAGGACGCCGTGAACCTCCACGTCGGACAAGGTGAGGAGGTAATCGGTCAGGTGGCTTCCGGCAAATCCCGTGATGCCTGTGATTAAACATTTTTCCAAGATGCTACCTCAATAAATTTGCCGTCGGCGAAAAGCAGATTTGACTATTTTCGTCCCGGGCCACCAGAGTCCAATGTCGATATTGCATCCATATTGTCGGAAGGGGTTGATGGCTAGAGGTCGGCGGATTACTTAATACCGATCTTTGTGGAGCTTCAATCAAATGGGTATTATAAAACTAATGAGTCGGTTTTTCCACTGTTATCTTGTTGCCCCACGGGATGGATTTCGCCCTGACTCCACAGGGCGGGGATAATCCCGCCGTACGCGGGGCTGCCCTGCTTTTGTTATTTGGCCATCTTCTTTTTGGAGTAGCCGAAGCGGCCCATGGTTTCGTTAAGCGACCAATATTCGCTCGTGGGAGGCATATAGGAAATGGCGTTCAGGTTTGAGACCTGAATCCGATCCCCGTTCAAGACGGACTCATCGGCCGTAACTGCCACCACCTCCCCCAGGAACAGATCGTGAGCGCCCAGGTGTATCACTTCTTTTAGCCGGCATTCCAGGCTCAAGGGGCATTCGCTGATGGAGGGTGTTTTGATTACGGTAGAGGGTTCCGGGGAGAGGCCGGTCTCCTTGAATTTATCCACATCCCTCCCGGAGACGATGCCGCAGTAGTCGGTAACCTGGCACAATTCACGGGTGGGAATGTTAACCACGAACTCCCCCGCTTCCTTGATCATCTCGTATGAATACCTGCTGGGGCGGATGCTGATACTGACCATGGGGGGGTCCGAGCAGACCACGCCTATCCAGGCTATGGTTATTATGTTCGGTTTTTCCCCTTCCCTCTGGCAGCTCACCATTACCACTGGTGTGGGGGCAAGCATGGTGTCGGGTTTGAGCGATTTCCTGGCCATTTCGGTTTCCTTTCCCTGCGTCTGCGTTAAGGTGTCTGGTGTATCCTGCTTTCAGTCGGATTCAATAAAAAATGATGGTCATTAGAGGCCGCGTAAACCTCATGCCTGCGCTTTGCCCATACTCTTATAGATGGCCTCTGCTTCCGCCATGATACCCTCGATTATTTCCTTAACGCTCTTTATCTCCCGGATGAGGCCGCAGACCTGTCCTCCGGGGAGCGTCCCGTTTTCCATGTCTCCTTCGATCATCCCCTTATATAGTCTTCCCAGCCCTTCTCGCTGAAGCTCATCCTTGGCCATGTGGCCTTTCTCTTTTTCTTTGGTAAGCCAGTAATCGGTGAACTCGTTTCTCAAACAGCGGGCGGGAGAGCCGGTTACGCTTCCGGTGACTACCGTATCCTCCTCGGTGGCCTCCACCAGGAGGGCTTTCAAGCTCTGATGTATTATGCACTCTTTGGTGGCCAGGAAGCGGGTGCCCATCTGTACCCCGCTTGCCCCCAGGGAGAGGGCGGCCAGCAATCCCCGCCCGTCGCCTATACCGCCTGCGGCCAGCACGGGCGCGTTCACCGCGTCGACCACCTGAGGCACCAGGGGAAGGGTGGCTATCCTGCCAACGTGCCCGCCGGCCTCGGTGCCCGAGGCGACGATTAGATCCGCCCCTTCAGCTTCCACCCTTTTGGCCAGGCGCACTGAAGGGACCACGCAGAGGACCTTCATTGGGTGCTTGTGCAGCTCGGAGATGACGGGCATCGTGGGGTCGGAGAAAGCGGTGGCGGCGATGTTGATACCTTCGTCGACCAGGACCTTTATGCGGTCCATCAGTTGCACTCCGGCGATGGGCACGATATTTACGCCGAAGGGTTTATCGGTGAGTTTGCGCGTTTCTCGTATCTCGTGAATAAGGTCTTCGTCGGGAATGTTGCCTGCGGCGATGAGGCCCAACCCTCCGGCATTGGAGACAGCCGCTGTCAACCTGTGATCCGAAGCCCAGGCCATGCCCCCCTGGATGATCGGATATTCTATCCCCAGCATGTCGCATACGACGGTGCGAAACATCAATACCCCTCCTTCCGGTCGATTGGATTTGCAGATAATACTACCATAAGATGGACTTTCACCATGAGAATTTTTTATAATGGACGGCGGCGCGGGATTTGCCGGAAATTGTGAACAAATACTCAGGCATAATCGGATGAAGGATTCTCCTACTCATAAAAAGGTAACGCCATGGGCCAAATTGCAGGAATAGCCGCTATTCTCGTTGCGGCGGCGTTTACTCAGAGCGTAACGGGGTTTGGTTTCGGGCTGGTCTCTATGGGCGTCCTTCCTCTGGTGCTGGGGGTTAAGTTTTCGATACCCTTTGTAGCCATTTACGCCCTGTCTCTGACAGTTATTCTTTTCCTCCGGCACAGGGGGAAGGTTCAAGGGCGGCAGATGTTGCCTCTTATCGTGGGAGCCGTAGCCGGAACGCCGGTCGGCGTGCTGATACTGAAGTATGTGCCGGAGGAGAACATAATCACGGGTCTGGGTGTGATGCTCATCCTGTACGGAGGGTGGTCCCTGCTGGGAGTTACCCGGGTGAAGCAGGCGATACGCGGGGGCTGGGGTTACCTGCTGGGATTCGTCAGCGGCAACCTGGGAGGCGCTTTCAACATCGGGGGACCGCCGGCCATCGTTTTCGTAACGTTGAAGAACTGGGAAAAGGACGAGTTGAAGGGTTCGCTGCAGTTTTTTTTCATCATCAGTTGCAGCACCCGGCTGTCCCTCTATGCCGCCTCGCACATGGTCACCAAGGGCGTGCTGCTCTACTGTATCTATTTTATACCTTCTGTAGCACTGGGCTACTTCCTGGGCCTTCGGGCCTATGAAAGAATGGACACCGCGATGTACCGGAAGTGCATTTATATAGGTTTGCTTGCCCTGGGGTCGATTTTGCTGATCAGATAGAGCGTTCCGGGCCTCCTGGCGGTATATATTTATATTAATAATTGGATCAGGAGGTGTTTTTCATGGATATAGAACGCATAACCCCCCATGAGCTCAAAACCATGCTGGACGATGGTGAAAATGTTACGGTAATAGACGTGAGGTCCAGCGAGGCCTACGATTCGGCGCACATATCGGGAGCTATAAACATAACCAAAGACACGATAGCGGCCGCCCACAATGAGCTGTCGGCCGAAGGGAAGCTCGTTTTTTACTGAACGTGACCGAGCGAGGGCTCGGCCGTCGGTGCGGCGGCGGAGATGCGGACGCTGGGTTTCCGGAATGTTTGTGCCCTGAAGGGCGGATTCAACGCCTGGGCGGAGGCGGAATACCCGCTGGAAGGCAAATAATCGGTGCCCATTCCCTTATAAGATATCCTCAAGCTCAAAATCCTGTTGACATCTCGTAGCTTAATCTAATAAGAATACCTTTACTTAAACGAAAAATCCCGTTATTGAGGTAGCGGGCTCTTTTATTGACGACGGGTATTTTCGTTGCCTGCAGCCCGGCTGCCGATAATTAGCAGGGGGGATGACCTGTGGAAGCCCTTTCGGATATGAGGGGACTCATAGAGCTGCTCGAAGACCGTGGCGATCTGGTGCGGATAAAGAAGCGGGTCAGCGCAAAATTCGAGCTGGCAGCCATTATCAAGAAGGTCCAGGATACAACGGGCCAGGCCGTCCTTTTCGAGGACGTGGACGGGAAGATGGGCGCGGTGGCGAACCTCTACGGCGGTCGGGACAAGTTAGCCAACCTGTTCGGTGTTTCCCCTGAAGAGGTAGCCTTCACCCTGGGCGATCGAGGGGCGGGAGCGCCTGTCAAACCGGTAGTCTCCAGCGAGAGGGTGGAGCCGTTTAAGGTCTACCGGGAAAAGCCGAACATAGGCGAGCTGTTACCGGTACCCTTTAGCTATGAGAAGGACGCGGCGCCATTTTTCACCTCCCCAGTGGTGGTGGCCAAGGACCCCGACACGGGATTATATAATACCAGCATACACCGCATTCAGTTGAAAGAGGGTAACAGGCTGGGTATACAGCTTGTCTCCAATCAGCATCTTACGCTTATCCAGGAAAAATGTGAGCAGCGGGGGATGCCCCTGGAAGTGGCCATACTGGACGGTACGGACCCCTACCTGTTCATGGCCTCCACCTCAAAAGTCCCCATGGACGTTGATGAATACGAATATGCGGGGACGCTCAAAGGGAAGCCGTTGGAGCTGGTCAAGTGCCTGACCGTGGACCTGGAAGTTCCGGCCAACACAGAGATAGTTATGGAGGGGGTCATACCGCCGGGGGTGCGTGAGCCGGAGGGCCCCATGGCCGAAGTGCTGGAATATTACGGGGGGGAATCGCCCAAACAGGTTATCGAGGTTAAGGCCCTCTATCATAGGGAAAACCCCATTTTTCAGACCATCCTGGGAGGAACCATCGAAGAGCATGCGCTTCTGGGAGTACCCACGGAAGCAGACCTTATGAAAAGGCTGAAACGGGTCTGTCCCCTGGTGAAAAACGTTCGCATGCTCCCCTTCATATTCAGATGCGTGGTGCAGATTGCCGACGTGCCCCTGAGCATGCGGGGGATAACCAAGAACGTGCTCACCACGGCCCTCTCCCATCCCTGGACCAAGATGGCTGTGATCATCAACGACGATGTGGATATAGACGACCCCAACGATATACTATGGGCCATAACCACCCGCGTCGATTACGATAATGACATATTGCTGGTAAAAGGGGCTGCGGCCCTGAACTTGGACCCGTTTATCGAACAGCCGGGCGATACGCTTACCAAGATCGGCTTCGACGCCACTATCGACCCCTTGATGCAGGAGAAGTTCGCCCGCCGCCGGACGGTGGGCCTGGAAAAAGTGGACCTCTCAGAGTTGACAGGCTCGGCGTGAACGGCGCATGATTTTTGTTATTGTAAAGGCGGAGCATGAGATTAGTAATAGGAATTTCAGGAGCCAGTGGGGCCGTTTACGGCGTCCGTCTGCTGGAGGTGCTGGCATCCAATACGTCTGTGGAGACGCACCTCACGGTGACCGGTAACGCAGTGGGTATCATCGAGCAGGAAACGGGGCGAAAACTGGAGGAGCTGCAGCGGCTGGCCGGCAGCTATCACCACGTGGAGGATATGAACGCACCTATCGCCAGCGGCTCCTTCG
>JAUXIQ010000230.1 GCA_030620925.1 Nitrospinota bacterium | reverse complement strand
TAGGCTGCTTTGCTGTATATCAGGTCATCGCTTCCGATAAGGCCTGTAAAGAAGATCAGCCGCAAAGACACGCCCGCAGCCAGGATGATAAGGATTTTTCTATCCATTATGGATGCCGCCGGTTTTGAGAAGCCCCGCTCTCTTTTCACCGCAGGGGAGGGTCTCTCCGATGATTCTGCGCGAAATATGTGTTGCGGATCCGCATGTTTCGGTCATGAACTGTTTATCTCTCTTACAAGTCTTGGGAAGGGGGCCTGGCACAGACTGTCATGGGATTCGGCGGAGCCTGGAAGGGTTCCCCTGAGCCTGGTGCCCCTGTTGAAGCTCTAATGGCGGTCAACGCTTTCTTGCCCTTCCCTCGTGTAACCGAGGTCGATGCGCAGTTGTGCGACCTGTTCGGCCACCAGACCCAGCATGAAGAGTGTCACTGAGGTGACGAACAGGAGCACCGACATATGGGTAAATCGGTGGTACAGGAGGAAAGTGTAAATATAATAGGCCAGGCCAAGGACGAAGAAGCTTACGCTTACGGGGAGGAAAACGCGCAGCGGCGAAAACAGCGTCGCGATTTTTACGATTATCAGGAAGAAATTAACGCCGTCCCTGGTCAGCTTGATCTTGCTTTTCCCCTTCCTCGACGGACTCTCTATGGGAACATACTTAATGCTGCGGCCCAGCTTAAGCAGGGAGAGGGTGATGGTGGTCGGATAGGAAAACCCGTTGGGCAGCATGTGGACGCACCGTGTGGCGCATTCCCTCTTCACCGCCCTGAAACCCGAAGTGAGGTCTTGCACCTTGAAGGATGCGACGTATGATGCAAGTGAGTTGTATACCCTGTTAGCCAGCTTTCGGTGGAAACCTGCGTGGGAATTTTTCCCCCGGGCGCCGACAACCATGTCGTATTCCGGAATATATTGGAGCAACTTCTCAATATCTTTCGGCTGGTGCTGCCCGTCGGCGTCCAACATGATCAGGACGTCTCCCTGAGAGTTCCTTATACCCGTTTTAACGGCTGCCCCGTTGCCCATGTTGTACGGGTGCCGGATTACCAGGGCACCCTTTTCCCGGGCCACCGCGGCGGAATCGTCTGTGGAGCCGTCGTCCACAACCACCACCTGCACATCATCCCCCAGAGCGGCGAGTACGCTCTCCACCACCTCGCCTATGCTCTTCTCCTCATTAAAAACAGGGATGATTACCGATGTTTTCTTCCCCTCCATTATCATCCTGACCCTTTAATTTAATGCGCTCACATTGTAATCATTACTTTGCCTGTATCGCTTCTCACATAACTATTATATCAGAACTGCGTCCGACAGGTAATCTAGTAAAGCCTGTTCGGGCCGAGCCCCGACTGCTCACTGTTTTTTGGCCGGTAATTCCAGCTCTCCCTTGCGGAACTTGTACAGCATTTTTCTCGCCCTCAGGCCCAGCCTGCTGTTCGGCGTATCCTGGATAACCCTCGCCATTCGCCTGGTGAATTCGCTTTCATTCCCTTTTTCGATAGCCAGGAGGCCCATATGATAGTTAGCCGCCTGGTCGTAGGGGTCGGCCTTCAGGACCAGCTCGAACTGTTCCACAGCCTCCTCGTCTTTTTCCTGTTTGTATAGCACAACTCCCAGGTTGGACCTGATGGCGATGTCTCCCGGCTCTAGCTCCACGCCCTTGCGGTACATCTCCTCCGCTTCCGCCATACGCCCCAGGTATTCGTGCAGAACGCCGTAGTTGTTGACCACGGATGACGAATCAGGGTCTATCTGGAACGCCAACCGCTGCATCAGCTCTGCATGGGGGATAAACCTCTTTTCCAGGAAGTACATGGCCAGACCGGTAATGTTGAGCGAGTAGACCTTGCGGCCCTCCTCGTCTTTCCAGAAATAAGGGTCGTCGAATTCCGTTTCCATGAACTGGTAGAGCTTTTCCACATGCTCGTTCATGTCCGCCTCTTTCACTTCTGTTTTTTTCGGGAGAATCTGGAAGACTATTCCCCTGGGCACCATCTGTTCCAACGGGGCCAGCTTGTCTACCTGATACCAGTAGACGGGCAGCCTGTTAATGTTGCTTTCTATGGTGTCTATCATGAAGTCGTAGGGCGAACCTTTATCGTTCCTGTCGGGTATGAGGAGAAGAGGAAATTTGTCGTTATCCACCCGATAAAAAACCTCCGGAAAGGCGAAAGCGTTTCTGAGGACGGGAGAAACGTCCGGCCGACTGTTCTCAACGGCCTGGAAGTAGAGTGTCTGGAACCAGGCGTACTGATCCAGCAGGAAGCCTTTATATTCTACGCTCTCCATAAGGTACTTTCCGAGGCGATGGGTCGAGCGGTAACCCGATTTATCCGCATAGGGCCTGTTGGCCACTGCCAGAAAGACCACCGTCGCCCCCAACAGCAGGTAGAGCAGGACGGCGGGTCTCGACAGACGAGCCGCGGTCGCCCGGGGCGCAGTCGTCGAAACTTTGGCTTCCGCGAATCTCTCATTCAAAAAAACAGCGAGTTTGTGCAAGCCCACCCCGGCCCAGAGGGCCATTATGGTGAAAGTAGGTATGAACCCGAAGTCGGCCCTCCAGGTCCGCACGAAAAAGGCCAGATGGATAAAGAATATGAGGAAGAGCAGGCACCAGCTTTTCATTTTTTTCAGACTGGTGATGAAGCCTGTGGCGGCTAGCAGCAGGCCGAAATAGGAGAGCTGCATGGGCAGCATGGAGGCGTAGGTTTTCAGTTGGAAAGTCAGTTTATTTATGCGAAGCGCGAAATGGGTAGAGACGTCTTTCTTGTCCGTAAGGTGATAGATGAGTTTCTTGGCGGTCTGTGGGTTCCCCCAGTCGAGCCAGGGGTCGGCCAGGGAGCGGATGGGAACATACATGTAAACCGCCAACCCCAGGAAAAGGAAAAAAATGAGTGGGCAGAGTTTTCTTGCCGATGTCAGCTGGCTCCTGTCCAGCAGAAATATATATATTAGCATGGCGGGCAGGTAAAGCACCATGACTGCGTGCGTGCCGATGCTAAGGCCGTAGAAGAGGGCGGCCAGCATGAGGAGCTTCCCCCTCTCCGACTCTTTATCTTCCGCCCTGAGCAGCAAAAGGATCACCAGCAGCATCCAGAAGACCTGCTGCGTGTAAACTTCGGCCACCTCGGAGAACTTCCAGAACGCAGCCGAAAAAAGAAAAAGCATGGCGGCGGCGAAAGAGCTGTACTCTGCGATCCGGATGTTTTCCTCCGGCCATATTTTGAGTATGAGGGTTTTGATGACCCGGTAGAGCAGGTAGACCGAAAGAGTCCCGAAAACGGCGGACACCAGGTTTACGCGAAAAGCGATGCTGCCGGCGGGAATAAAGGTAAATAGCTTGGCTATGAGCGAATAGGCGGGCGATCCGGCCGGGTGAGGGACGGCCAGGGTGTATCCCGTGGTGACGAATTCTGCTGAATCGCGCCAGTAGATGGTGGGACAGATGTGAAAGATATAGACGAACCATGATATCAGTATGGTCAGCAATCCCAGGAGATAGCTCTGTGAGGTACTGTTTTGAGGAGTATGGTCAGTCATGTTCCTGCTTACGAGAGGTTCTTGCAAGTAGACGGGAAGGTGAAGGCCCGCAGATAGCTGATATTAAACTCATCAGTTCTTTATGTCATCGACTACGTGCGCCAGCGTGTTGCCGCTGGTGATGCGCCATTGGTCTATGGTGGCGTCTCCATCTATGTTGCCGGTAGCGTGGGCGGCGAAAGTGGACTGGCTGTAGGAGAGGCTGTACTGGTACCGGGTTTTACCCGTGGGGCCCATCCAGTGAGCGTTTGTTAAAGTGCCGTAAGTAACGTTTATACTGAAATAGGTATGTTCGAGGGTCAGGATGTGGCGCAACTGCTCCCTGGCCTCTGTGGCGATGGCTTTCTTTTGATAAGTTAAAAAACTGGGAATGGCAATAGCGGCGAGAATCCCTATAATGGCGACCACTATCATCAGCTCGATGAGGGTAAATCCTCCCTCTCGATTACGATTCTTTCTGAAACGCCTCACAGGAGCCTCCTCCTTTAACTTCTTTTCCCCGGGCGGTTTACCACTGGGCATATATTAGGGATGCTTACTGCGTGTGAAACCTTGCTTCTCTATTATATTAGTTAAATAACTTTACTGTCGTTCAAAAAAAAGGAGCGGTGACAGGGTTTGACCCACCACCGCTCCGCGCTTCGGAAAGGGGACGACGGCAATTAGTTTTTGACGTCGTCTGTCACATGGGTCAATGTGTTGTTTTCGTTCATACTCCACGCATCGATGGTGGCATCGCCGTCTATGTTACCGGTGGCCCTGGCTATGAACGTAGTTGCCGACCAGGAT
>JAUXIQ010000364.1 GCA_030620925.1 Nitrospinota bacterium | reverse complement strand
TCCAGCACCTCCAGACCGCTCAGCCCGGGCATCTTTATATCGAGCAGGATCAGGGCATAGTTTCTTTCCAGCCCCTTGGCCAGGGCCTCATTTCCATCGGAAGCGGTGTGCACCTGGTACCCTCTCTTCTCCAGACCCCGCTCGAGGACCAGCCTTATGCTCTCTTCATCATCGGCTATCAGAATGGGTTCTCCGGACATTTATCCTATTCATCCCCGCTTATTGCTTTTCATTTACCAAGGGGTAGAAACACCTTGACCACCGTCCCTTCCCCGGGTCGGCTTTCCAGTTTTATGCGTCCCCCGTGCTGCTCAACGATGTTCATGGATACCGCCAGGCCCAGACCGCTTCCCCCTTCTTTGGTGGTAAAATAGGGGGTAAAGGCTCTATCCAGGTCTTCGGGAGCGATGCCCATGCCTGTGTCCTCCACGGCCACCATGAGCATGCGGGATGCGGTCTGATGCTCGGCGGAGCGGGTCACCTTAAACTGGTCGGAGACCTTGGTGCTGAAGGAGAGTGTGCCGCCCTCAGGCATGGCTTCCACGCCGTTCCTGACGATGTTGATGAACAGTTGCATCAGCTTCTGGGGATCGGCAGGGATTTCGGGTATGCTGGGGTCGTAGTCCATCAAGACGCTCACCCCCTTTTCCCTCGCCCTGTTGGTCTCAAGCATGATCACATCGTCGAGCACCTGATGGATATTCACCTTTTCTAGTCTAAGCTCCGCCGGCTGGCAGAGATCAGACAGGTTCTCAAGGAGACCGGACACCCTGTTTACCTCACTGACGATTACCCTCGCGTACTCCTTGAGCTGAGAGTCGGTGAGCTCTTCCAGGAGAAGCTGAGCGGCCCCCTTTATGCCTCCCATGGGGTTTTTAATCTCATGGGCGATGCTGGACGAGATGAACCTGAAAGCGTTCACTACTTCGGCATACCGGTCGGCCCTCTGCAGATCTTCAACATAGCTTATATCCCTGACCGCTATGACCACGCCCCGGCTTCCACCCTCATCATCGGTAACAGGTGATACCACCAGACTCACGGATACCTCGCGTCCGTCCCTCATACGCAGGCATGCGTTGGAATCGAAGAATGCCTCCCCGGTGCGATAGACCTGGTCGATCTTCTCCCCGAAGAAGGCCAGCTCAGGCAGTGCGGCATCGAAATCCCTCTGCATTACCTGCCCCGCAGATACGCCCGCTATGGACTCCATGGCCGGATTAAACGCTACAATCTTTCGCCTCTCATCCAGGGTAATCACCCCGTCCTTGAGGCTGTCCAGAATGTTCTTGAAAAACCACTCACTGTTTGTAGGACGACCGGCCATGGCACCAAAAAAATATGTGGGCACTTGAGGCCCACAACGTTTATTCGCAGCGATTTTTGGGATTCGTCTTGGCGAGCTTATCTATGCACGCCGGGGAAATAGTTCCATGGATAGGAGTCGGCATCTGCTTAGATGAGGTTCCAAACACCCCCTGAGGGCCGGGACCAGCCGTTATCGGCAGGCCTAAATATAAGTAAGCCACCCTGTGAACTTTGGATACTCTCCCTGCACCACCTCGAAGAAAAGCTTTTGCAGTTCCGTGGTGGTGGGCCCGGGTTTCCCTTCTCCGACCAGCCTGTTATCGACTTCTCTGATGGGAGTCAGCTCTGCAGCGGTGCCGGTAAGAAAGGCTTCGTCTGAGGTATAAAGATGGTCTCTGGTGAAAAGCTCTTCCCTCACCCGCATACCCTGATCGGCGGCTATCTTCATCACCGAATCCCTGGTGATGCCCTCCAGTATGGAGGAGAGCGGAGGCGTTTTTATGAGATCATCCCTGACTATGAACACGTTTTCGCCGGTGCACTCCGCCACGTAGCCGGCGCTATCCAGCATGAGCGCCTCGTCGTAACCCAATTCGATGGCTTCGGCTTTGGCAAGCTGCGAGTTGACGTAGTTCCCGCAAAGTTTGGCCTTGGTCATGGTTATATTGACATGGTGCCTGGTTATGGAGGAGACCTTTAAGCGCACACCGTTCTGAAGCCCTTCATCTCCCAGGTAAGCCCCCCAGGGCCAGACGGCGATAGACATATGCACGGGATTGTTCTTGTTGTTTATGCCCATCTCCCCCGCACCGATATGCCAGAGGGGTCTGATATAGCATTCATCCAGCTCGTTGACCTTAATGGTCTCGATACAAGCACTGGCTATCTCTTCCTTGGGAAAAGGGAGCTTGATGCCTGCTATCAGCGCTGAATGGAAAAACCTCTCGTTATGTTCGTGCAATCTGAATATGGCCGAGCCGCGGGACGTCTTATAACACCTTATTCCCTCGAAGGCTCCGAGGCCGTAGTGGAGCGTATGGGTGAGAATGTGAATCTTAGCATCCGCCCAGGGCACGAATTCCCCGTCCATCCATATGTATTTGGATTCTTCGACCATCCCTTTTTACCCTCCCTGTACTTTTGAATTGTCAGCCTTAAACAGGCGAGGAATAACCGTCATCTAACAAATAACAAACAAACGCACCAACCACTCTTAATTCAAGATAAATATAACACAGCGAGAAGAAAAAATAAAAGCGAAAATTTATCCTGATTGACTGCTGTCTCTGGTTTTTCCGGCCACTGTCTTGAAAGAAGAGAAGGGTTGGGTGACTGACCTCGCCTCCTGGTCGGTTATCACGTTTACGCAGGAAAACCCGCCCGAAGCTTTCGCCCTTTCCAGGGCGGGCCTGATCTCTCGCGGGTCGGTGACGTATTCGGCGTGTCCTCCGAAAGCCTCCACCATCTTTTCGTAGCGGCCGAAGCCGAGCTCCCTGCCCGGTATATCCCAGCGTCCCTCCCCGCCTGCAGTCCATCCCCCGTTGTTACTTATAACCACCATAATGGGGAGGTTGTTGCGTATAGCGGTGTCCATCTCAAATCCGTTGAGACCAAACGAGCCGTCACCGGTAAGCACCACTACCTGGCCGTCGGGTCGGGCCAGCTTGGCGGCCACCCCGAAAGGCAGGCCCACGCCGATGCAGCCGAAAGCCCCCGGGTTCAACCGGTGCCTCGGATAATAGACGGGAATGGATTGACGGGCGTAGTTCAGTATCTCG
>JAUXIQ010000232.1 GCA_030620925.1 Nitrospinota bacterium | reverse complement strand
CCGGGAAGGCCGGTCATTTGAGGGAGTTCTTCAGAGATATCCTCTATTCGGCGGCAGATGGAGCAGATTATATGGTGGTGGGGGGTAGCATCCGGATCGAAGTGTCTGCGGTCCGCTTCAATGGTGAGTTCTCTAATAAGCCCCAGTTCCTGGAGTGATGCCAGGGTGTTGTAAACGGTGGCCAGGGAAGTGTTGGGGAAGCTCTTCACTATCTCCCGATGGATATCGTCTGCGGCAGGGTGGGAAGTATTGCCTTCCAGAATCCGGAATATGGCCATCCGCTGGGGGGTGATTTTTAGTCCGGCTTCCTTGAATCTATACAGTGCCTTCTGTTCGATAAGTGGCATTACATTCCTCGATACTATTTTAGTGTAATTATAAATTTACATTGAATTTAGTTTATGATCGGTGCTTAGTCAAGCCCTTTCCCCTCGGAAGTTTTTCTTTGACGAAAGTCCGCGATCACCTTTATATTCATGGTTAAGGCAGGAGTGTTTAACCCTGACTGGCTTCCAGGAGACTTTATTGATGGAGGAGGGCATGCGATGAGTTACGTTCTCATCATTTACGACACGGTCACCGAAAGAATGGCCATGATGGTTAAAGAAGGGGTGGAAGAAGAGGGTGTCGACGCCGAGGCCAAACCGGTTTCGGAGACGCATCCCGAAGAGCTTTTGAAGGCAGACGGAATCATTCTGGGTTCCATGTCCAGACTGGGCAACATATCCGCTCCCATGAAAAGGTTTCTGGACGATACGGTGGATTTCCAAGGATCACTCAACGGCAAAGTGGGAGGCGTTTTTTCTTCTTCATCCCATGTCGGCGGAGGCAACGAGACAACCAACCTCAACCTCCTTCAGGCGATGCTCATTCACGGTATGATCGTAAAAGGAATGGTGGAGGAAGACCACTACGGCGCCCTCAGCGTGGAAATGGTCGACGAGGAAGGGCGAAGCACCGTTCTTTACGATGGCTCCAGCAAACGATTAGGAAAAGAAGTGGCGCAACTGGTAAAGAAGCTCGTGGGCTGAACCGGAAGCCGCCTTGGCCGCTGGCCTGCCTTCTTATTATCGCCTTTACTTTCATTTTTCCCGATGCTATTTTGATGGATTATTGAAATTTCCTTTTCCCGAAAATAGAGGATATACATGCGCTCTGGAAAGATCGTCATACGCGGCGCGAGGGAGCACAACCTTAAAGACATAGACCTCGAAATTCCTCGAAACAGGTTGGTGGTCATTACCGGCCTCAGCGGTTCCGGAAAGTCCTCCCTGGCCTTCGACACCATATATGCCGAAGGTCAACGCCGCTACGTGGAGTCCCTATCGGCCTATGCCAGGCAGTTTCTGGAGCAGATGGACAAGCCCGACGTGGACTCCATAGAGGGTCTATCGCCAGCCATATCCATCGAGCAGAAGAGCATAAGCAAGAATCCCAGGTCCACCGTGGGCACCGTCACCGAGATATACGATTACCTCCGCCTCCTCTTCGCCCGAGCGGGAACCCCGCACTGCTACAGATGCGGCAAGGCGATATCCTCCCAGACCATCCACCAGATGGTTGACCGGATCATGGAGCTGCCTGAAGGGGCCGGGATACAGGTTCTGGCCCCCATCGTGCGCGGCCGCAAGGGGGAATACCGCAAAGAGCTCAACGATCTGCTCCGGAGGGGCTACGTGCGGGTCCGCGTGGACGGCGAGGTGAAAGACCTGGAGGAAGAAATAGTCCTGGATAAGAGGAGGAAGCACGACATAGAGGTGGTGGTGGACCGGCTGATCATGAAGCCCTCCCTGCACAGCAGGCTCGCCGATTCACTGGAAACGGCCCTTGAGCTGAGCGACGGTCTGGCGCTCATAGACGTTCAGGGCGGCGAAGAGATAATGTTCAGCGAGAGGTTCGCCTGCATAGAATGCGGCGTCAGCTATCCTGAAATATCGCCCCGCATGTTCTCCTTCAACAGCCCCCACGGAGCTTGCACGACGTGCAACGGCCTGGGCAGCACCCTTGAGATGGACCACGATTTGATTATGCCCGGCTCTTACCGGGCCCGGATAGGAGATTACGTGAGCGAGCGGCCATGCAAGGCGTGCGGCGGCGCCAGGCTGAGGCCGGAGAGCCTGTCCATCAAAGTGGAGGGAATGCATATCGGCCGATTGACTCAGCTGTCGGTAAAAAATTCGCTCGATTTCTTCGAGAACCTGTCCCTCCCCTCCCGGGAAGAAGAGATCGCCAGGCGGATAATGAAGGAAGTGCGAGACAGGCTCCGCTTTCTGGTCGACGTGGGCCTCGATTATCTCACCCTGGACAGACCCGCCGCCACCCTTTCCGGCGGGGAAGGGCAGCGCATTAAATTAGCCACCCAGATAGGCTCAAGCCTTGTAGGCGTTCTCTACATCCTCGATGAGCCTACCATCGGCCTGCACCAGAGGGATAACCAGCGACTCCTGACCACCCTCAAACGGTTGCGGGATCTGGGAAACACGGTCATCGTGGTGGAACACGACAGGGACACCATACTCTCCGCCGACTACGTGATAGACCTGGGCCCCGGCGCAGGCGAGCGGGGCGGGTACCTGGTGGCCGGAGGTCCGCCGCAGGGAATTATAAGGAGCAGGAATTCCCTCACCGGCAAGTACCTGGCGGGGAAACTGAGTATCGAGGTTCCCCCTCGCCGCCGGAAACACAACGGAAAGTTTCTTAAGCTCCTCGACTGCTCGCACAACAACCTCAAGAACATAGACGTAAAGATACCCCTGGGGCTGTTCACCTGCATCACCGGCGTATCCGGTTCCGGTAAAAGCACCCTGCTCATAGACATTCTATACCGGGCCTTAATGCGGAAGCTATACCGCTCCAGGCGAAAGCCGGGCCGCTCCGGGGAAATTCGCGGAATAGAGCAGATAGACAAGGTCATCGACATCGACCAGTCCCCCATCGGCCGGACCCCCCGCTCCAACTCGGCCACCTATACCGGCTTGTTTACTATTATCCGGGAGCTCTACTCCCAGGTGCCCGAAGCGCGGGCCAGGGGCTATCGGCCGGGCAGGTTCAGCTTCAACGTCAAGGGCGGGCGATGTGAGGCCTGCCGGGGCGACGGCACCATCAAGATAGAGATGCACTTCCTGCCCGACATTTACGTCAAGTGTGATCTGTGCAAGGGGTTGCGATTCAACCGCGAGACCCTGGACGTACGCTACAAGGGAAAGAACATCGCAGATGTGCTGGAGATGTCCATTACCCAGGCCCTGGAATTTTTCACCAACATCCCCCGGATTCAGGGCAAGCTCAAGACCATGCACGAAGTGGGCCTGGGATACATCAGGTTAGGTCAGCCGGCCACCACCCTCTCCGGCGGTGAAGCCCAGCGGGTGAAGCTGGCAAAAGAGCTCAGCAAGAGGAGCACGGGACGAACCCTCTACATCCTCGACGAGCCCACTACCGGTCTCCACTTCGATGACATAAAGAAACTTCTGGAAGTGCTCAACCGTCTCACCGACGCAGGCAATACCATCATGGTCATAGAGCACAACATGGAGGTCGTCAAGACCGCCGACTATATAATCGATCTCGGGCCGGAGGGAGGCGAAAATGGCGGCTGGGTGGTGGCGACAGGCACCCCTGAAGAAGTGGCCGAAAACCCTGATTCGTACACCGGACATTTCCTCAGCCAGGCCCTTTTTCAGGAGGAAAGTCCCGCCGTTCATGAGGTGAAAGCCGATGCGGTGGCCTCCTGAATTGAGGCGTGAGGTGGGATGAGGAACGTAAAGCTGACGGTTGAATACGATGGTAGCGGATATTTCGGGTGGCAGGTGCAGCCCGACCAGCTCACCGTACAGAGCGAACTGGAAGCCGCCCTGTCCCGTATTACCGACTCCCCGGTCAGCACCATCGCCTCCGGCAGGACCGACGCCGGAACCCATGCGCTGGGCCAGGTGGTCAACTTCAAGACCTCTTCCGCTATCGACAACGCATCCCTGGTCAGAGGCACCAACAGTCTGCTGCCCGACGACATCGCCATCAGGAAGGCCGAGGACGCGCCCCCCGATTTCCATGCCCGCTATTCGGCGCTGAGTAAAATTTATTGCTATCTAATATTGAACAGAGAGGAGCCCTCGGCATTTTATAGAAATTACGCCTGGCATATACCCTACGCTCTGGACCTGGAGGCCATGGCCTCCGCCCTGCCTATCATCATCGGGAAAAAGGATTTTTCGTCCTTCAGGGCGGTATCCAGCAGCGATAGGAACCCCATCCGGAACGTTCTGAACGCGCAGGTCAGCTCCAAGGGCGATACCATACGGTTCGAGCTGGAAGCGGAAT
>JAUXIQ010000027.1 GCA_030620925.1 Nitrospinota bacterium | reverse complement strand
GTGAAAATCGACTTCTTGATTTCACCCGCATAGCTCGTGCCCCCTATGAGGATGAGCTTTGCGCCGAAGTTGATGATCACAAAAGCCTCCGAATTGGTGCCGTCCACTTCGGGGAAAGCGTTAAAACGGGGTGTATTGATGACAGTGAAGGATGGGACGTGCTCCGCAAGCTCCTTCCTGTCGTGTATCCGCACGAACATGTTGCGGGCGAAAAAGTTATGCCAGGCGTCCTCGGTGATGATGCGGATGGGAACACGATACCGGGGGTCGTTTCCGGCATAGCAGTCCTGCACGAAAACGTCCTTCCCCTGAAGATATGCGAGGAGGCGGTTCTGAAGAGCCTCAAACTTTTCCGGGGGGAAAGGATGGTTCATTTCACCCCACCAGACCTTATCCTGGCTGGACGGCTCGCGGACGATGAACCTGTCTTCAGGTGAGCGCCCCGTATGGTGGCCGGTCCTCACCACCAGAGGCCCCAGATGGGCCATCATACCTTCCCGTCGTCGCACCGCTTCCTCGCAGAGAGCTGCGGTGGACAAGTTCCAGTGGACGTTGCCCAGGTTATCGAGGCCGTGGTTCTCCAACCCGTAGCGGCTTCTCCCCTTTGTCTCTTCCATATGCATGACCACATCTCCCGATCGGTTTTTGACAATGAGCGGCATTCTACCTGCGTATAAGCGGACACGGTAATCTTCTCTGAAATAGAAGATATCATAACCGGATAAAGGGGAACACAGGAATGTCAGCGCCGCAGTGCCGTATTCTCAATGAACTCGTGAGCACGGGGTCGGTACTGAGCTGATAGAATAGTGGGGAGGGCAGGATTGAAGTATTGGAATAAACCTATGGCAGGCGCTTTTCAGTCATTGCTGAGATAAGCTACTTTCGGAAACTTTCTCGTGGAGGGTTGTTAAGTCTTGCCTGATCGGGCTTAAATATCCGCTATCAGCTCGTGGACCTGGCCGTCACCTGGATGCGGGCCAGTGCGCGCTGAAGGGCCACCTGTGCGCGAGAGAAATCTATTTCTTCATCATCACGCTGGCGGAGTCGCTCCTCGGCCCTCTCTTTTGCCTGCTGGGCGCGCTCCAGGTCTATCTCGTGGGCCGGTTCGGCGGTCTCTGCCAGGATGGTGACTGTGTCCGGCCCCACCTCGGCGTAGCCCCCGCTGGTTGCCAGGTATCGAGTATCACCATTGATCCGGTAGCTCAGTTCCCCGGCCTCCAGGGCGGTCAAGAAAGGCGTGTGCCCTGGGAGCACACCGAAGCACCCCATGGCGCCCGGTGCGGTGACTGAGTCCACCTCTTCCCTGAGCAGCTTTCTCTGAGGCACCACTACTTCTAACGTCAGCTTGCCGTCCATATCCAACCCGTTTAAGTATTTATAAAATTCAACGTCCTAATGTTAATCTATACCGCCTTGAGCTGGGCCGCCTTCTCATGCACTTCATCGAGGTTGCCCACCATGTAAAATGCCTGCTCCGGTATCTCATCCACGTTGCCGGCGATTAACTCTTTAAACCCGTCGATGGTCTCTTTGAGTGGCACGAATTTACCGGGGGTGCCGGTGAAAACCTCGGCCACGTGGAAAGGCTGCGAGAGGAAGCGCTGAATCTTCCTGGCCCTGGAAACGGTGAGTTTATCCTCTTCGGAAAGCTCGTCCATACCCAGGATGGCGATGATATCCTGAAGGTCCTTGTAACGCTGGAGGATGTTCTGCACTTCTCTGGCCGTGTCGTAATGCTCGTCGCCCAGGATGCGGGGGTCCAGAATTCTGGACGTTGAGTCCAACGGGTCCACTGCGGGGTAGATACCCAGCTCCACGATCTGCCTGGAAAGAACGGTGGTGGCGTCCAGGTGGGCGAAGGCCGTGGCGGGCGCAGGGTCTGTCAGGTCGTCGGCCGGCACGTAAATAGCCTGCACCGAGGTGATGGAACCTTTCTGCGTGGAAGTGATGCGCTCCTGCAGCTCGCCCATCTCGGTGGCCAGGGTCGGCTGATAACCGACTGCGGATGGCATACGCCCCAGGAGAGCGGAGACTTCGGAACCGGCCTGGGTGAAGCGAAAAATGTTGTCGATGAACAGGAGCACGTCCTGCCCTTCCACCTCCCGGAAATATTCGGCAACGGTCAGCCCGGTGAGCCCCACCCGCAGCCTGGCCCCGGGCGGCTCTGTCATCTGGCCGAAAATGAGAGCGGTGCTGTCTATAACCTTCGACTCTTTCATCTCCAGCCAGAGGTCGTTGCCCTCGCGGGTACGCTCCCCCACGCCGGCGAAAACTGAGAAACCGCCGTGAGTCTTGGCCACGTTGTGAATAAGCTCCATGACTATAACCGTCTTGCCCACTCCGGCACCGCCGAAGAGGCCCGTCTTGCCGCCCTTGCTGTAGGGCTCCAGCAGGTCGATGACCTTGATGCCCGTCTCAAACATCTCCGAAGTCGTGCTCTGCTCCTCAAAGCTGGGCGCTTGCCGGTGAATGGGGAGCCTCTGCTCGGTGACCACGGGGCCCAGCTTATCGGCGGGATCACCCACCACGTTGAGGATACGCCCCAGAGTATCCCGCCCCACCGGAACGGTTATTGGCCCGCCGGTATCCTCGGCGACCATCCCCCGCACCAGCCCGTCGGTGGGGTGCATGGAAACCGTACGCACGGTATTCTCACCCAGGTGCTGGGCCACCTCCAGGACGATATCATCTTCCCCGTAAAGTGCCCGCTGATATTCCGGCCGCTTGACCTTGAGCGCGTTGTATATTTCGGGCAGGTGCCCGGGCTCGAATTCCACGTCCACCGCCGGCCCGATTATCTGCGCTATCTTACCCTCTTTCATGGCCTTTTATACCTCCTGTAATCCAGTATATTCGATTTCAGTGATATACTACGTCTTTCCCGTTCCCCGTTTAACCCCTGAGGGCGTCGGCCCCGCTCACCACCTCTATGAGTTCCCTGGTGATGCTGGCCTGGCGGGCCTTATTATAAGTGAGCGTCAGCTTCTCGATCATCTCCTCGGCGTTTTTGGTGGCGCTGTCCATGGCGGTCATGCGCGCCGCGTGTTCGCTGGCCAGTGACTCCAGAAGCGCCCGATACATCTGTACCTCTATGTGTCTCTTGAGAAGCAGGTCCAGCACCTCGTCCACGGAAGGCTCATAGATATAATCCACCGGCTGAGCGTCCCCCTCGGGGGGTTCGGTATGGACAGGAAGCAGGGTGGTGGCCACCACCTCCTGCGACACTGCTGAAATGAAACGGTTGTAGATCAAGGAAACCCTGTCCACCTGTTCTTCGAGATACGCTTCGATGATGGAATCGGCTAATTCTTTGGCGTCCTCATAGGTGAGCTGCCGAAAGATGTTTATCTTCTCCATGAAGATGTCCACGTCGCGCCGCCGGAAGAAATCCCTCCCTTTCCTGCCGATGATTAGCATGGTCCTCTGGACGTCGTCCTGACGCTGGGCGATGATATGGGCATCGCGGATTATGTTGGTGTTGAACCCCCCGCACAGTCCGCGGTCCGCGGTTATCACCACCAATAGCTCCTTACTCACCTGGCGCTGGGCCAGAAGTGGATGGGCGCCGGGATCAGCCCTCATGGCCAGGCTGTTGATAACGTCCATCATCTTATCGGAATAGGGCCGGGAGGAGAGCGCGTTCTCCTGAGCCCTGCGCAGCCGGGCCGCGGCCACCATCTTCATGGCCCTGGTTATCTGCTGGGTGTTCTTAACGCTTGCGATACGCCTTCTTATATGGCGAAGACTGGCCATTCGTACTTAACTCCATCTTAGTAGACATGTTTGCAAGCTATCCGGTCGTATTCAGCTCCGGTATCATCCCGCTTCGGCGGCGGGCTCATCCTTAAGACCGATTTCGGCCTTGAACTCTTTCTTGAACTCCTCGATGGCCTGACGCAACTTCTGGTCCATCTGGTCGTCTATCTCTTTTTTCTCTTTAAGCGTATTGAGGATATCCGCGTGTTTGGCCTCCAGGAACTGAAAATATTTTTCCTCCAGCGCCTTTATCTGGTCTACCGGAATATCATCCAGATACCCGTTGACGCCTAAGAAGATGATGGCTACCTGCCTTTCCACGGGGAGGGGCTCGTACTGACCCTGCTTGAGCACCTCCACCATGCACTCACCCCTGCTGAGCTGCGCCTGGGTGGCGGCGTCCAACTCGCTGCCGAACTGGGCGAAGGCGGCCATTTCACGGTACTGCGCCAGGTCAAGCCTCAACCGACCGGCAACGGCCTTCATCGCCTTGTTCTGGGCCGCACCACCCACCCTGGAAACGGAGAGGCCCACGTTGATGGCCGGCCGCACCCCAGAGTAGAAGAGCTCGGTCTCCAGATATATCTGTCCGTCGGTGATGGATATGACGTTGGTGGGGATATAGGCCGATACGTCCCCCGCCTGCGTTTCTATAACTGGGAGAGCGGTAAGCGAACCGCCGCCCAGGTCGTCGTTCAGTTTAGCGGCGCGCTCCAGGAGCCTGGAGTGGAGGTAGAAGATATCCCCCGGGAAGGCCTCCCTTCCCGGCGGTCGCCTCAGCAACAGGGAGAGCTGTCGATAGGAGGCGGCCTGCTTGGAGAGGTCGTCGTATATGATCAGGGCGTGCATCCCGTTGTCCCTGAAATATTCACCCATGGCGCATCCCGAATAGGGAGCTATATACTGTAGGGGCGCCGGCTCGGAGGCGGTGGCGGTGACGACGATTGTATAGTCCAAGGCTCCATAATCCCTGAGGGTTTTCACCACCTGGGCCACGGTTGATCGTTTCTGACCTATGGCCACGTAGATGCAATAGACGTCTGTATCGCGCTGGTTGATGATGGTATCCACGGCCAACGCCGTTTTTCCGGTCTGGCGGTCGCCGATGATCAGCTCCCGCTGTCCGCGCCCTATGGGGATCATGGAGTCGATGGGTTTAAGGCCGGTCTGCAGCGGTTGGCTGACGGGCATCCTGTCCACCACGCCGGGGGCCAGCCGCTCGACGGGTTGCTGTTCGCTGGTTTCAATGGGTCCCAGCCCGTCCACCGGCTGGCCCAGGGCGTTCACCACCCGCCCCAGCATGGCCTCCCCCACGGGGACTTCCACTACTGTGCCCGTGCGTTTTACCACGTCCCCTTCTTTTATGTGGGTTCCCTCGCCGAGGAGCACGGCTCCCACGTTGTCCTCCTCCAGGTTGAGCACCATCCCCATCACGTCCCCGGGAAATCCGAGCAGCTCCCCGGCCATGGCCTTTTCCAGACCGTAGATACGGGCGATGCCGTCTCCAACGGCGACGATATAGCCTACCTCAGAAAGCTCTACCCCTTTATCGAAACCTTCTATCTTCTGCTTTATGATTTCGCTTATCTCTTCCGCCCTGATCTCCATTACTCCATCACCCCCTGATCTTTCCGTTTCCTTTCACAAAATCTTTCGTTGTAAGGTTGCTCCCTCCCATTCACCCTGATTCTTATATTTTCCAAAGAAGTCACTCCCGGGCCAATCCTTTCTGAGAGCACGTCGCCGCTTCCGAACCTAACGAACAAAAAGCGAAAAACTCTCTCAACCCTTCAGGAGCTCTTCTTTAATTCTTGACAGCTGATTCCTCAGGCTGCCATCGTATATGGTGCTCCCCACCTGGGCCACCATCCCCCCGATGAGGTCCGAATCGGTCTCAACAGTAAGCTCAACCTGCTTTCCGGTTATCTCCGACAACTTTCTGGTTATCTCTTCCCTCACGGAATCGACGAGCGGCTCGGCGGAAATAACCTTTGCCCTCAGCCGGTTCTGGATCTGGTATGAAAGTTCCCCATAAAAGGAGAGCAACGTTTCCAAAAACCGGAGTCTATCCTTCTCCAAGAGCAGGTCGAGGAACCTGGCGATGAGGTCTGATGCTTCTACTTTCTGGACTATGGTGCTGAGCACCTCCCGCTTGGTGTCTATGTTCACCGCAGGATTGCACAGGAAGCTGAACAGGCCCGGCTCCCTTTGAATAATGTCGTTGATGAGCTTTAGCTCTTCCCCGACTTCATCCAGGCGGCCGTCATGCTTGACCATCTCCACCAGGGCCTTGGCATACCGTCTTGAAACTACGTTCCCCACCACTTTTATTCTACCTCCCGGAAGCGGTTTCTATCTCTTCTACCGGCGTGCAGCTCTCCACTGCCGCTCAAGATCGATCCCCTTCCAGCCCCTCTATACATTCCCTGTTAATGCGTTCCCTGTCCTCGGGACTTATGTTCTCTTTGAGTAACCCCTCGGCGAGCTCAAGGGCCAGGAGCGAGGCCTCGGTTTTAAGGGAATCCACCGCTCGTTTTCTTTCCAGCTCTATATTTAACCTCGCCTGTTCTAATACCCTGTCGGTCGATTTTCGGGCCTCTTCCAGCAGCACCTGCCGAAGGCGCTCACGCGCCTCCTCCGATTCAGTCCGCATGGAGGCCAATTCCTTTTCCAGGTTGCCCACCTTACCTTGATACTCCTCGAGCTTGGCCTCTGCCTCATCCCGGGCCCGAATGGCCTCCTCGAGCTGGCGCTGAATTTCCTCCCGCCGGTTGGCGAAATACCTGGCTATGGGTTTGCGCAGGAAAAACCAGAGCAGCACAACGATGATAACGAAATTTACCATGCGCGGAACTTCAGACCGGGCGTCCCAGCCCTCCTCGCCATGCGCGGCTCCTTCTTCGGCGCTAACGGCCATGACGGGGAAAAGCATGGAAAACAAAACCGCACATGCCAGAAAAAGAACGGCCTTTCTTCGTGCGGTTCGCTTCATAACAGGGTAACCTTTCATGATTATTAAACCAGCGTCCTGCCCAGCAGCTTTTCGGCGATACTCCTGGAAATTCTCCGGGTTTCCTCCCTCAATCGGCCGCGGGCGTCTTCGGCGGTCCCTTTGATCTCCTCAGTGGCCTGGGAGATCATCTGTCCCGCCTGTTCTCTGGCCTCTTCCAGCATCTCCCGCTGCTTAAGCTCGGCTTCCCGTCTGATCCCGGCCAACGCCTCGGCGGCCTCACGGTTGGCACTGTTTATCGCTTCCAGATAATTATTGAGAAGTCCCTGGGCTTCCTGCTCTTTCTGCTCTGCCGCCTCGTGGTTGCCCTGGATGGTCCCGCCTCGGCTCTCGAGAAATCTTATGATGGGTTTGAAGAGAAAGGTATTCAGCAAGAACATGAGAAGCAGGAAGTTCCCCACCTGTATCAGCAGCGATTTGCCAATACTGATTTCCACCAAGCTAGACATATTCTCCTACCTCTTCAGCCTTCAAAGTTGCATATTGCGCAGCTAGCTTTCCCGCCGGCGGACCGGATCAAAACAGGACCTTTCACCCCCCGGTCAACCCTTCGTTGGACCCGATACCTTTTCTCCGTCTTCCCTCGCCCCCTTTGCTGAACAGGGGCACCAGGATCATGGGCGCCATAATAGTGGTTATCAGCGTCATCATGATCGAGACACCGAAAATGTCAGTTCCGATGACACCGGTGGTGAGGCCGACGCCGGCCACTATCAGTGCCACTTCTCCTCTGGGCAGCATGCCTATTCCGACCCTGAAAGACCCCCGGGTATTGAAGCCCACACCCATGGCCGGCACCCCGCAGCCGAAAACCTTCGAGACAATCGCCAGGCCGCTTACCACCAGGCCGAAGGTCAGCAAAGACCTCATGGCCGCGAAATCCACCAGCATGCCCATGACCACGAAAAAGACGGGCACCAGAGCATGATAGACCGGAGCCATCTTCTCCTCGAGGGTCTCCGCTATGGGGCTATTCGAAAGGGCCAAACCCATGCTGTAGGCCCCGATTATCATGGCCAGCCCGAACATCTCCGCCAGCGCCGAAGCGAAAAAGGCCAGGGCCAGGGCGATGGCCACTATAGCTCCACTGCTCTTAAAGCCGAGCAGGAATTTAGATATCTTCTTCGAGAGCAGTATCCCGATCACCGTGAGACCCAGCCAGAAGCCCACGGCCTTAACGGCTATCATCCCCACTTTGGCCAGCGAGAAGCTCCCGCTATGGGCCATGCTCACCACGATGGCCAGGATCAGAATACCTACTACATCGTCTACCACCGCTGCGCCGAGTATGGTCACCCCTTCCGGAGTGTCCAGCTTCCCGATGTCAGTTAGCACCCTGGCGGTAATACCCACCGAGGTGGCGGTCATGATGGCCCCCATGAACAGCGCCAGGGGGTCCTTAAAACTCTCTGCCACACCGAACAAAACGGCGGCCCAGGCGCCCAATAGAAAGGGGAATACCACCCCCCCTATCGCTATGACCGCCGCAGGCCCGGCGTAACGGATGAATTTCTTCAGGTCGGTTTCCAGTCCGGCCACAAACAGCAGGATAACCGCAGCGATCTGGGCCACTGCGTAAAGCTCTATGCTGACGGGTATGCTGGACGTCTCGGCTCCATGAGGCACGCCGAACAGCACTCCTATCATGGGCAGGGTAATGAGCCCCCCCAGAGCATAGGGCCCGATGACCATACCTACGCCCAGTTCCCCCAACACACTGGGCTGTTTTAAATACCTCTCGCAGGCTTCGCCCGCGAGCTTGGCCAAAAAAATTATAATAAAAAGCTGAAAAACCAGCTTGGTTATTACCGCAGTTATTCCGTGCTCCAATTTTTTGTCCGAAGCAAAAGATTAAATAAAACAAGTGGGTTTTATCGTGTCGGTGTGCATCACGCGAGTTAAAAGCTTGAAAAGATTACCTCAACACCGCCACAATGTCAACCTGTTTTTGACCCTTTTGTTCCATAATGAACCACACAATCCGTAGATTGTAAAACGAAAGCAGACGGCACTCTAAATCGGGAACAAAACCAGCAAAATTCCACACTGACAGGTGTGAGCGAACGCACAGATAACCTCACGGCCATAATCAGGGTTGAGAATACTATTGGTCGAGAAAATCCGATTTAACAAAGAGGATTTTCAGATAATATATATGCCTTTAAAGCTCTACGTTTTCGGGTTTTGTTTCAGCTTTTTTCGGCTCTATGGGCCCCTCGGCTTTAACTCCCTGCCGGGTCATTTCCAGCGCTCCGTCCAGAACAGCGCCTTCCTGTACCACCAGCACGGGAGCCCTGACGTCTCCATGCAACTGTCCGCCGTCGAGCATCTCCAGACGATTGGAAGCGGTGACGTTGCCCTGTACCTTGCCGCTAATTTTCACGACACCCGCCGAAATGTCCGCGTTGAGAACAGCCGTCTCACCTACAATGAGGGTGCCTTTGGTCATTATCTCCCCCTGGAACTTGCCGTATATGCGCACCGCCCCTTCGAAGGTGAGAACTCCGCTGAACTCAGAGCCTTCGCCCAGGAAAGCCTTAAAATCTCCTCCCTTGACTTTTGTGGACTTCTCTTTAGCCATAACTCCTCCCCTGCTTCGTGCTTTGGAACGCGGCCCAATGGCCCGTTCCACGTGAAACTTTACCAAATTAGCCAATTAAATCAACTGCTTAACAACGTTTAGCTTGTCTAAGCGGTGCCTGCTTTCAGCAGTTCAATCAAGCGCTCGAGCTCTTCCTGGCTGTAAAAATATATCTCCAGTCTGCCCCCCCGTTTTCCCGGCCGCAGCCTGACTTTGGTTCCTAAAACCCGCTGCAGGTCCTCTTGCAGAGAGGATACGAAAGGCGACTCGGCGGCCCTTGTCTTTCCCTTCTTCCCGGTCTTTTTCCTAGCCTTGCCCCCCCTGACCAGCTCTTCGGACTCCCTCACCGAGAGTCCCCGCTTCAAGATAATATCGCGCAGCTTCAGCCAATCATCTTCCCTGGCGGAGAGGATGGCCTTGGCGTGCCCCATGGTTATCCTGGCTTCCACCAGGTCTTCCTTGATAAGATCAGGGAGCTTTTGCAGGCGAAGTATGTTGCTCACATAGCTCCTGTCTTTCCCCAGCTTGGAAGCGATCTGGTCATGGGTGAGGCTGTACTCCCGAGTCAGGCGCTGGTATGCATTTGCCTCTTCCAGGGGGTTGAGGTCTTGCCGTTGCGTGTTTTCCACCAGGGCGATCTCCAGGGCTTCGAGATCCCCCACATTTTTTATGAGTGCGGGTACGGCCTTATATCCGGCGATCTGCGCCGCGCGCCACCTGCGCTCCCCCACTATAAGCTCGTATCCGTCTCCGGAAGCCCGCACCACCAAAGGCTGCACCAGGCCATTGTCCTTCAGCGAGCGGGCGAGCTCGTCCAGCGCCTGAGGGTCTATCTTCTCCCGGGGCTGGCTGCTTCCCGGCCTTATTCTCTCCACCGGTAGCATGGAAACCTGCTCCTGGGCTTCCTCATCGATGTCAGGTATGAGGGCTTTAATTCCCCTCCCGAGAACCTCTCTCTGCATTGGATATCACTTCTCTGGTAAGGTTGAGGTAGGCCTCCGCCCCGCTGGAGCGGACGTCGTATAGTATGATCGGCTTACCGAAACTGGGCGCCTCGCCGAGACGGACGTTCCGCGGGATAACCGTTCTTAAAACCCGTTCACCGAAATGGACCTGAATCTCCCGCACCACCTGCTGTGAGAGCAACGTCCGGCCATCGTGCATGGTCAACAGTATCCCCTCTATGGCGAGGTCGGGGTTAAAACTGCGCCGCACTTGCTGGATCGTCCTTAAAAGCATGCTCAATCCTTCCAGGGCGTAATATTCACACTGGATGGGGATCAGGACGGTGTCCGCGGCGGCAAGTGAGTTAAGCGTAAGGAGCCCCAACGAGGGCGGGCAGTCGACTATTATGAAATCGTAATTCTCGCGGGCCGGTCTCAGAGCTTCCTTAAGGCGGGTTTCCCGCCCCTCCATGTTTACCAGCTCTATCTCGGCCCCGATGAGGTCTATGGTGGATGGTATCAGCTCGAGCCAGGGCATTTCCGTGCTGACGGTGACTTCGCTGAGGGCCTTGTTCCCGATGATTACCTGGTAGATATGGCCCTCGACACCGTTTCTCTGCACTCCCAGGCCGCTGCAGGCATTACCCTGGGGATCGAAGTCTATGAGAAGGGTCTTCCGCTCGGCGGCGGCCAGGCAGGCGGCAAGGTTAACCGCGGTGGTCGTTTTGCCTACGCCACCTTTCTGATTTGAAACGCTGACCACCTTCCCCATGCCACCACCGAAATTAAAACGCTCAGAACGCAACGGCTCACCGTCGGAATATCATTGAATTTTCAGTATATCTTAAAGGGTCGGATCATTCAAGGAAATGTTTAAAACAGTCCTTTTTTAAAAACCAGAAGATGGATACCCTGCTCCTCTCCCGCCCAGCGGGGGGAGACCACCCGTAAAAACT
>JAUXIQ010000334.1 GCA_030620925.1 Nitrospinota bacterium | reverse complement strand
GGCGGGATCGATGATGGAGCGGGCTTCTTCGGGATCGAGGTCTTCTATAAGCTCCATGGAGCCCTTGATGTCAGCGAATAGGGCGGTGATGGTCTTCCGCTCGCCCTCGGGAGAAGAACGGGCCTCAAAATCTTCCTTCTCGGCCAGGATGCGCTCGGCCAGATGTGAAGGGGTATAGCTCAAAGGTGTTTGAGGAAAGGGGGTTACGGCTTGGGGCTTTGAGCTTGGTGTTTGGCCTGTAAAACTAGTGCCGCACTTACCGCAGAATTCAAATTGTAGCGGATTGGAAAAATTGCACTGTGGACAAATCTTTTCTAATTTGGCTCCACATTTACCGCAGAATCCCATGTCTTCAGGATTATCAAAACCGCAGCTAGGGCATTTCATCTATGATTGCCCTCCAGAACTGGTGTAGATACTCTCTATTTTATCGAGTCACCTTTCTAGCAGTTCAATACCTTAGCAAAATCCTGTTATTATGTTAACAAAATAATCCCTGGGGCACTCTTTACACTTAAACCTCAAAGAGGCTCAACCTTACTTTTTCGAGGTCTATGGTAAGGATAAAGGGAGGTCTTCTTTTCCTGGCGGAATAGGGAAGACACAACATAATAGTGGTCAGAGGGGACAGGCTAAAAGTCAAGATATTAGGACAATATCTCAACTTCATGGATAACCAGGGAAAACCTGTGAGATGAAATTCGGGTAATAAAATATCATTCAGTGATATCACGAAACACGAGAATCGTACCGTAGATTTCGCCCTCGCTATTACAGATAGCAGCGCCGCTGTCGGCTACAAAGCGCTCAATGCAGTCTTTGGCAATAAGCACCGTATCATTAGCAAGCTCGACGACTGCCCCCGTTTCCATGGCCTTCATTGCAGGATTATTACAAGGCTCACGCGTCTTTGCATTTACTATATGAAAGACTTCTTCGAGAGGTCTGCCCTCCGCCTCCCCTTGAGTTCATCCGGTCAGTGTTTCTGCAACGTGATTTATCATAATAACCCTGCCCGATAAATCCGTACTGATTCCACCGTCGCCGATACTGTATAAAGTAGTATCGAGCAGTTCTTTTTCTTCACGCAACATCTCTTCCGTACGTTCTAATTCGGCCCTCTGTAAATTCATGGGCCGGAGAAAAAAGAAGTAACGTATCTGAAATACAATAGCTTACAAAGAGGGAAAAGTCTCGTTGAGCGCCCGCCGCGCCTGCTTGGCGACAGAATTTACAAGCAAACCTTCGCCGCCTAACGCTAAACGGCCGGCATATATTTCCCCCGGCTTAAACGCTCTAAAGCCCTTGTTATCTCATATTATTTATGATGGACTTCTGGGTATCGTGCATGGATTTCATGATTGCACTCATGGTCTGCATCATCTGGCTTTGCCTATTCATTGCCTGCTGCAACTGCAACTGCATCATCTGATTCTGTTCGCCCATGGACGACATCTTGCTGTTTAATCCTGCCAGCCTTCTTTGATGGTTCTTCAGCCGTTCCGACAGGCGCTTCATTTCAGCCATCGTCCGCTGAATAGCTTCAAGTTCGCTTTGGATTTGTTGCGCGAGCATGCTGGAATCGGAGCGCTTCGGGGCTATAGACTTTTGTTGCCCCCCCTTCAATTCCGCTATCTTTACTGTGGGAGCCCCATCCCCCTCTGCCGGTGATCCTGCCAGACATATATCCACAGCAAACATGAGTACAAACGCTCCAAGAGCAACAGCTATAATCCGTGACCGCAGACCCATGGCTCAACCTCCTCTTCTTATGAAATTCCCCAGTATATCGGTGACTCACTCCTGCTACCTATTCCGCCGACCCCGATTAACAGCGAAACGACAAACCGTAGAAGCTTTTAATATATGAGTTTTACCAGGGATTAGGCGCGCAAAAATATCCTGTGGCTGTCTATTCCAGGTATCGGCAGCTTAGCGGAGTAGAAAAAGGGCCTGTCCGATTATTATCTGGGCAGACCGAGCCCCCGGCCGGCTATTATCAGCCGTTGGACTTCGTTGGTGCCTCCGGCGATGGTGCTGGCGACGGTCTGTCTGAACATCGCCTCTATCCGGCCGTTGGCGGGAACGTATTTGGAGCCCATCTGTAGTTGCCCGTAGAGGCCCATTATCTGCGTCCCCACGTGGGAGACGCGCTGGACCAGCTCCCCTCCGTATGCCTTGCACATGGAGGCCTCGTGGTTGGGGATGAGGCCGCGGTGCTGCATGGAGGCGACCCTGTATGAGAGCAGCCTGGACATGCACAGCTCCGTCTCCAGTTGAGCCAGCTTCTGCCTGATGAGGGGGTCCTTGGTGAGAGGTTTACCATTCACCTTGGTTTTTTTGGCGTATTCTACAATCTCCTCCAGGGCCCTGCGGCAAGCACCTATCGTGGTCAGCCCGGAGCGCTCGAAGTCCAGGGTGGTGGTCATGTGGTACCAGCCCCTGTTTTCCTCGCCCAGCCAGTAGTCCGCGGAAATCCTCACGTCTTCGTAGAAGGTCTCGTTGACTCGCCCGCCACCCAGCGTATATAACGGCCTCACGCTTACACCTGGAGACTTCATGTCAAGCAGGAATATGCTCAGACCTTTGTGTTTGGGGACGTTGGAGTCAGTCCTGGTGGCCATGAAGATGTAATCGCTGAAATGGGCGTTGGTGGTAAAAATCTTCTGGCCGTTGATTACGTATTCGTCGCCGTCCTGGACGGCCTTGGTCTGGAGTGATGCCAGGTCCGAGCCCGAGTTGGGCTCGCTGAAACCCTGGCAGAAAAGGATTTCT
This sequence comes from Nitrospinota bacterium, assembly GCA_030620925.1. Taxonomy (GTDB): domain Bacteria; phylum JAUXIQ01; class JAUXIQ01; order JAUXIQ01; family JAUXIQ01; genus JAUXIQ01. The sequence continues at coordinate 522 of JAUXIQ010000334.1, read as the reverse complement.
CCGCTCGCTATCCTGGGAAGAAATTCCTTCTTCAATTTTTCCGAACCATAGGTGATGATGGAGTTGCCCACGATGTTCACCGTGAGGACGTAACCGGCCATGGGCACCCTGTAATAGCCCACGACTTCATTGAATATGCCCATCTCCATATGGCCGAACCCGGAGCCGCCATATTCCTTGGGCCACTGAAGCCCAAGCCAGCCCCTCTTGCCCATATCTTCGTAGAGCTCGGGGTCGTGAGCGTTCATGAGTTCTCCCTGAGATTCAATCTTCTCCATTCTCTCAGGGGTCATTACCTCTTCGCACCAATCGGTGACCTCTTTTGTCAATGCTTCCTGTTCCGGAGTAAATCTGAAATCCACGGCTCATTCTCCTCTTTTATATGCAAAGCATGTAAGCCAAGTATCGAAACCGGTACCCGCCTGTTACTCTATGGGGGTATTTTAGAAGAGTTTTATCTTTTGTCAAAGGATTTTTTGACCTGATAGATGGAGGGGTACAAAAGATCAGTAGGCGCGGATG
>JAUXIQ010000202.1 GCA_030620925.1 Nitrospinota bacterium | reverse complement strand
CTCGAATTCGCTGAGAATAAGTTTTGGCGCCGGCAGTCGTTCTGGTATAGATGGGTGCCGATCATCTCGAGCTCGGCGACCCTTTGGCTCGGAATTACGGCGCTAGCGTTGGTAGCGATGGCTAGGCGCCGCCAGAAGGATGCCGCTCTCCGGCACAAATGGGAGGAAGAGGAACGATTTATGGACTTTGAGAATCGAGATCCGCAGGACGAGGCCGGACCGATATAAACTTCGATCAACGAAGGGACCGTTTGAACAGGCATTATGGAACAGAAAATCAAACGCATAGCTGTGAACACGGGTGGCGGCGACGCCCCCGGGCTCAACGCGGTGATACGGGCCGTGGTCCTTTGCGGCCTGGAAAAGGGCTGGGAGGTCTACGGAATAATCCACGGCTATCAGGGCTTGGTCGATCTCGACGGTCTGCGCAGATTTACCGCCGCCGATGTGGAAGGGATCACCAACCTGGGCGGTTCAATACTCGGTGCGGCCAGCAAGGGAAACCCCTTCGAGTATCCTTCCGATACAAAGAACGGCTGCCTCAAGACAAAGGACATATCCGACAAAGTCGTGGAAAATTTCCACAAAATGAAGTTGGACGCACTGGTGGCCATAGGGGGGGATGGAAGCCTGAGCATCGCCCAGAAGTTTTATGAGAAGGGTATACCGGTCGTAGGCGTACCCAAGACCATCGATAATGACCTTTCGGAAACGGTGATAACCTTCGGTTTCGACACCGCGGTGTCCACAGCCACCGAAGCCATCGAGAAGCTTCATTCAACGGCAAAGGCACACGACAGGGTCATGGTAGTGGAGCTCATGGGGAGATACGCCGGCTGGATCGCTCTTAACTCCGGCGTTGCAGCCGCCGCGGACGTTATCCTCATACCGGAGATACCCTTCGACATCAAGAAAGTCTGCGACGCTATCATGACACGGGAGGCGCAGGGTCATCAGTGGAGCATAGTGGTGGTCGCCGAAGGGGCCCGGGTCGTGGGAGGGACCATTTACACCATCGGCGAAAGGGAGGCAGGCAGGGAAGTTCGCCTGGGAGGCATCGGCAACGCAGTGGCGGAGGTGATCGCTAAGTGCACGGGGAAGGAAACCCGCACGCTGGTCCTGGGCCATCTGCAGAGGGGGGGTAATCCTACAACCTTCGACAAGCTGCTGGCGCTCAGATTCGGGGCGGCGGCAGTGCGGTTCCTCGCTGAGGGGAAGTTCGGGTACATGGTGGCGTTGGACCCGCCGACGGTCAAGGCGGTTCCCATCAAGGCCGCCATAAGCAAGCTGAAAACGGTCCCCCTGGATTTGGATACCGTAATAACCGCCCGTTCGCTGGGCATCTGTTTCGGAGATTGAACCTTTTTGAGCCATGAATCTCTCTTCAAGAGGGTTTGTTGTAATAATCATTAATCCCCTCCCCCTTGACCCCGCCTCCCGCGGGGCAGGTATGGGGAGGATTAAAGGTAGGGGTGAACCTCCAATATAAATCGGACAGGGAGCAATACGGCGATGGTCGATTGGGAAAAGGAAGTTGAGCGGCTTCAGCGCGCACGGAAGCGTGCCCTGGGAATGGGCGGCCAGAGAAGGATAGATAGACAGCATAACCTGGGAAAACTGACCGTGCGTGAAAGGATCGACCGTCTGTTGGACCCGGGCTCCTTAATCGAATACGGTATGCTGGCAACCTTCTTCGGGCTTAGCCCGGAGGCAGAGAAATTCGCCGCCGCCGACGGCGTGGTGACCGGCTTCGGGAAGGTAAACGGACGGCCGGTGTGCGTCATCGCCGAAGATTTTACCGTCCAGGGCGGCTCATTGGGTAACTCCCATTTCGCCAAAAAGATGCGCATCCTCAGACGTGTGGCAAAGGACAAGGTGCCCATCATCATGCTGCTGGACGGCAGCGGCGCACGGGCGGAGCAGGAGACGGTGGAAGGTCCTCCCATAGCGCCCCATCATGCTCAGCTCGCCGCTCTCTCGGGGTTGGTGCCCTTAATAAGTTGCGCAATGGGCCCCTGCTTCGGCGATTCCTCACTCCTGGGCCAAATCGGCGAGTTTATTATAGTGGTGAAGGAATCGGGCCAGTTCGGTATCGCCGGGCCGCCCATCGTTAAAACAGCGACCTCGGAAGAAATCTCCAAAGAAGACCTGGCGGGCTCAAAAATTCACTGCTACGAAACCGGCGTGGCCGACAACGAAGCCCTCTCCGAAGACCATGCCTTGGACATAATAAAAGAGTACCTCTCCTATTTCCCCACCAACTGCTGGGAGGAGCCGCCCTACTATCCCACCAACGACCCCGTGGACCGCATGGATGAAGAGCTGCTGGATATCGTGCCGGAAGATTACCATGCTCCCTACGACGTTAAACGGGTCATAAGCTGCGTAGTGGACGACGGCTATTTCTTCGAGCGCAAACCCTTCTACGGCACCAACGTTGTCACCGCCCTGGCCCGCATGGACGGCCACGTGGTGGGCATAGTGGCCAACCAGCCATTGGTGCTTGCGGGAGCGGTGGATTACAAGGCGGCGGTCAAAGCGAGGCAGTTCGTTGAAATATGCAACTCGTTCCATATCCCTCTCGTCTTCCTGGCAGACTGCCCCGGCGTCATGCCCGGCAGGATCGCCGAACAGGAGGCGACCCTGCGAGCGGGGCTCGCCATTGCCCACGCCTCCGCATTCATCAGGGTGCCTCTGTTAACCATCGTGCTCAGAAAAGCATTCGGGTTCGGGGGCACTTCCATGGGTTTCATCGGGCAGGATCAAATCCTGACCGCGGCGTGGCCTTCGGCCCAGTTCAGCTCCCTGCCCAGCGCCGGAAGTGCGGCCGTGGCCCGCAAAAGCGAAGTCGATTCCGAGGAAGACCCCGAAAAGGCGCGCAAAGAGCTTGAGGAACAGTTCGAGGAGATGGAAGGGCCGTACATGGCCGCCGGCTCGTACAGGATAGACGAGATACTGGACCCCAGGGAGACCCGGCCCATTATCATACGCCACCTGGAAATCGCCAGAGCGCGCCGCAAAGAAACCCTTGGCCCCGCCATGAAGCACGGCATCATGCCGTAGAGCTTTTTAAGAAACTCTTTGAGGGGGCCTTTTTTGAAAAAAGGCCCCCTCAAACTCCCCCCAAAAACTTTTGTGTATATCACACAAAAGTCGTGGGGTGGGGGTTTTGTCCCGCGGCACGCGGGACGCCACTGCGGGGAGGTCGGATAAAATAGACCGTGATCGATAGGGAGGAGGATTAAAGGTGGGGGTGAACCTCCAATATAAATCGGATAGGGGGCAATACGGCGATGGTCGAATGGGGTAAAGAAATAGAGCGGCTCCAGCGCGCACGGAAGCGTGCCCTGGGTATGGGCGGCGAGATGAGGGTGGAGCGCCAGCACAAGCTGGGAAAGCTGAGTGTCCGGGAGCGGATAGACCTGCTCCTTGACCCGGACAGCTTCATCGAATACGGCATACTGGCCACGTTCTTCGGGTTGAGCCCCGAAGCCGAGAAATATGCCGCCGCCGACGGCGTGGCAATGGGTTTCGGAAAAATCGACGACCGACCGGTATGCATAATTGCCGAGGATTTCACCGTGCAGGGTGGCTCGGAGGGGAACACCCACATCGCCAAGAAACACCGTATGCTGAAGAGGTTAGCCAAGGATAAAGTCCCCCTCATCTTCCTGCTTGACGGGTCGGGTGCTCGCGCAGAAAAGGAAACCGTGCAAGGCCCGCCCAAGGCGCCGGAGTTCACTACGTTGGCGAGACTTTCGGGGCTGGTTCCCATGATAGGATGCGCGCTGGGTCCCTGTTTCGGCGGCTCGTCGTTGATGGGTCAACTCTGCGAGTTCATAATAATGGTGAAAGGGATAAGCCAGTTCGGCATCGCCGGTCCGCCCATAATCAAGACGGCCACCAGGGAAGATATCACCAAAGAAGACCTGGCGGGCTCAAAGATTCATTGCTATGAGACCGGTGTGGCCGACAACGAAGTCCACACCGAAGAGGAGTGTTTCCAGATGGTCAGGGACTACCTCTCCTTCTTCCCCACCAGTTGCTGGGAGGAACCGCCTCATCTCCCCACCAACGATCCTGTTGACAGGATGGATGACGAAATATTGAACATCCTCCCGCCCAACGACAACTCCGCTTACGATATGAAAGATATTATCCGCCATATCGTCGACGACGGCTATTTCTTCGAGCGGAAGCCCACCTACGGCAAAAACCTGCTTACCGTCCTGGCCCGGATGAACGGCCACCCGGTGGGGATCATTGCAAACCAGCCCATGGTGCTGGCCGGAGCGGTGGACGTCAAGGCGGCTTTCAAGGGCAGACAGTTCATAGATATATGTAACTCGTTCCACATCCCACTTATTTTTCTGTGCGATTGCCCCGGCATAATGCCCGGCCTAAAGGCGGAGGTAGACGGCACCCTCAGGGCGGGGTTGGCCGTTTCCTACGCCGCCGCCTTCGTGAGGGTACCCAGCATAGCCATTATTCTCAGAAAATGTTTCGGGTTCGGCGGTGCCGCCATGGGTATGATGGGAGACGAGCATGTCCTCTTGGCGGCATGGCCGTCGGCCTCCTTCAGCTCATTGCCCAGTGCGGGAAGCGCGACGGTAGCCCGCAAAACCGAAGTGGGCGAAGAAGAAGATCCGGAAAAAGCGCGTAAGGAGTTGGAAGGTGAGTTGAAAAAGATGGAGGGACCCTATACGGCCGCCGGGTCATACAAGGTCGACGAGATATTGGACCCCAGGG
>JAUXIQ010000144.1 GCA_030620925.1 Nitrospinota bacterium | reverse complement strand
CCTGATTCTCGCTTTTTTGGTCAATTTAAACAGGGGGGAACGGCTAAGTTCAGCGTGTATAATTAGATGCGTACACGACATCACTGATAATAATGACACACAACCCTCATCCTGTCAATAGTCTGGCTCTAATCCTCTTCGCCCCTCTTTCTGCTTGACTCAATTTAATTATTATGTTAAAAATAATACTCTTTTAAAATCTGTGGTTGAGTATATGCTTCCCAAAACATTTAGCAGATCTCGAATGGTTATTTCCCTTTTTAAGCCTCCATATATTTCTCCGCGCAAGGTGTCGGGGAGAGCTGTTTTTTGTCTGCTCCTTGCCGTTGCTATGACCCTGGTTTATAGCGCCGGCTGCGCTAAATTTTCATCCAGAGGAATCAGATCGGATAAGGAGCTCTACTTTCTCGGAGAACAACTTTTTCTCGACCATAAATACAGAAAAGCATCCAAAGTAATGGAAGAACTGCTTGAAGAGTATTACGAGAGCGAATACAAAGCCAGGGCTCTTTTCATACTCTCTGAGAGCCAGTTTTTGCGTAGAAAGTATGAAGAAGCCGAGTTTAATTATAACAAATTCATGGAAATTCATCCCGCTCACGAATGGGCTGAAAAGGCTGCCTACCGAAGTGCCCTCTGCGAATTCAGCAGAATGTTAAATTACGATAAAGACCAGACTCATACCATTAATGCTATAAAAAACCTGAGGAGTTTTCTTAGAAAGTATCCTAAAAGCCGATTCAGGGACGATGTTGAAAATAGGATAAGTTTCGCAAGGCATCGTCTGGTTGAACATGAGATTTACGTGGCGGATTATTACATGAAAACTAAAGCGTATGGTCCGGCCATCAATAGATATGAAAGTCTTTTGAAGGATTACTCTCAAGATGTTTTAACGGACAGAATCCTGTTTTCGCTGGGTAATGCCTACGAAAAGGTGGGTGAAAAAAGTAAAGCGTTGGGAGCATACAGAAAGCTCTACACCAACTATCCCAACAGTTCGTTGGCTAAAAAAGCCAAGAAAAAACTGTAATAGGGCCGATATGGTACTTATCAGCTCGATAAATTAATTTGACAATTATAGACTCATAAATTATATTAGTGTTAAACGCATAATTTCTAGATTTGCGTTAAAAATTATGAATAATTTTTCAGCGTAAAACGTCTAATCTTCTTATTGCTTCTCTTCAAAACTGACTGGGCTTCGAGGGGAGTATATTGCCTTCACCCTGACCTCAGGATAATAATTCTACCGGGCGAACGGCAACAAATGGGGTTAAGATTATGCGGAATAGAGACGAACCATTATATATGATCAGCATAGTATCCCAAATGCTCAGCATTCACCCGCAGACTTTGCGTCTTTACGAGCGGGAAGGACTCATAAAACCCTCCAGAACAGATGGAAATACAAGGCTATATTCCCATCGGGATGTCGACAAGCTTCAATTAATTCTACGCTTGACCAGAGAACTGGGCGTAAATCTGGCTGGAGTAGAAGTAATCCTGGGGATGCGAGAAAAGATGAAAGAGATGCAAGAGCAGATAGAAAATCTCGAGAGAGAGGTAGTTAAAGCAACTGAGCAGCGATCTAAGCAAGTGGAAAGCGATTCAGAGAAGGCTCTTGTTAAGAACTCTCCGGGCAAAATAATAAAAGTTGATATTAAAACCGAATAAAAACGCCCAGGATGACATCCCGATTACCTGCTCGCTTGTCAATTTTCGCTATCACTTTTAGTGCAAGGGATTTTGTCGCTTTTTTTATGTGAAGGTTATGAAAAAGAACAGGAAAATCGAAAAAGAAAAAGAAGATAATGTGTCCGGTGAGGACGCGTTGAGCATATATCTTAAGAAGATTAGCAAGATACCTTTGCTCACCCGCGACGAAGAGGGCGGCCTCGCTCACAGGATACAGGATCAAAGAGATGAGAAAGCTCTAAACGAGCTGGTTAATCGAAATCTGCGCTATGTGGTGAGCGTTGCCAATAAGTATAAGGGCTGCGGCCTATCTCTTTCAGATTTAATCAGTGAAGGAAACGTAGGCCTCATACAGGCGGCCAAGCGTTTCGACCCCAATAGAGAAGTCAAATTCATCACCTACGCCGTGTGGTGGATACGGCAGGCCATTATGCACGCTCTGGCAGAACAATCGGGAACCGTGCGTCTTCCTATAAAACAGGCGGGGCTGCTCTACAAAATCGGAGAGAAATATAAGGAGTTAGCGCAGTCCAAAGGGCAGGAACCGAGTACTCAAGACCTGGCCAGGGCACTCGATTTGGAGGCTGAAGACATAGAATCCGTCCTCAGAGTCTACCGCACACATCTTTCCCTGGATTCCCCCATAAAAGACAGCGAGGAGACCAGTTACCTGGAATTGCTGGAAGCAAGTAATACCCCCTCTGTGGAAGAAAACTTGCTCAGGGCTTCACTGAGTAAGGAAATAGAAGAATTACTGGATGAGCTTACATCGAGGGAACAGCAGATACTCAAGATGAGATACGGTTTCGAGGGTGAACCCATGACGCTGGAGGAAATAGGCGGTCGACTCGGGCTCTCCAGGGAACGTATACGACAAATAGAGAAAAAGGCCAAGAACAAGTTGCGCACCCGCTCACGCGTTAAGCCACTGCGTGATTACCTGAACTGATCCCTTCCCCTTTTCCTTAACTCTACATCGTCACGGTAATTAGGAATAGCTCTCACCCTCATTGAGGACTACCAGTTCCGCTGAACAACCTTCCTTCTTCATGGCCTCTCTCAATTTATCCAGGCTATTCGCCGTTTGGCTGATCATGAGCTTAGCAGTCGATTTTATATTCATATCGTAGTGAATGGGGATCAGAACCTTCACATCAAGGGCCTTGGCCGCTCCGGCCGCATCTTCGGGCCGCATCACGGCACGGATAAAGAAAAGCATCTTAAGCCCGGCAATTGGCAGCAGGGCTACATCTATTTTAAACTGTTCCGCCATCGCGGAAATTTCGGGAACGTTCCTGGTATCACCCGCGAAATAGTAAGTTTTCCCCTCTCCCGTTATTACGTATCCTACCTGGTAAGTCGGGTGTTTAGCGGGGACCGCGGTCACCGTCAACCCGCCCTCGGTCTTTTTCTGCCACGGCTCCAGCTTCTCAGCTCTTGAGAATCCCAACTCCCCCGCCCTCTTGACCAGTTTATCGTCCGGAAGAATTATCAGGGCATTATCGTTCAGCCGCTCCAGGGCTTTCTCATCGTAGTGGTCCTTATGGCCATGAGAAATGAGGATCATGTCGACGTCGGCCAGGTTCTCCAACGGTATCCCCGGCGGCCTCCGATGGTAAATGCCGCCATACACCGGCTCGTGAAACCAGGGGTCGGTTAGGATTTTCTTGCCTGCGGCTTCGATAAGCAGTGTGGAGTGTCCTATGAACGTTACTTTTTCCTCCGCCATGTTAAGTTCCTCCCTTCGGACATGTTCCCTGTAGCTGGATAGCCTATGACCTGCCCGGCCCGAACCCTACAGGGTCGCTCATGGTGCTAATCTTTCCTTGCTTACAAAAAAATGTTTAGATTACTTTCTCCTCTTTCAGCATTTCGATCTCCTGCTGTGAGTATCCCAGCCAGGAGAGCACCTGGTTATTGTGCTCTCCCAGCAGAGGCGGATGGCTTTTAACCTGTCCCGGCGTCTTGCTCAGCTTGATGGGGATTCCCACGTTATCAACCGTGCCGGCGGTGGGATGCTCGAGAGTGATGAGCATATCGTTCTCACGGACCTGGGGGTTTTCCATCAAGTCTGACAGCGTGTTTACGAGTCCGCAAAGAATGTCGCCCCCTTCTAACCTGTCCAGGGCTTCGCTGACGGAAAGCTTTAAAAAGGCTTCCTCCAGTATGGAAACGAGCTCTTTCCGGTTTTTTACCCGATGCTCATTCAGGGCAAAGCTGGGGTCGTTCTGAAGATGTTCCAAGCCCATCGCCCGGCAGAAGCGCTCCCAGGCATTTTCATCAAACAATCCCATGAAAACGTATTTTCCTTCCCTGGTCTGAAAAGCCTGGTAGGGGACTATTTCTGCATGGCCGCTTCCCATGGGCCTGTAATCCCTGTCCGCCACAAAATAGGTTGAGAAGCGCGGTATCTGAGCGTAGAGGATGCCGTTCAACAGGGAAGTCTCCACTTTTTGTCCCACGCCTGTGCGTTCCCTGTATAGCAGCGCTGTCAGGATCCCCTGGGTAGCGACCAGAGCCCCGATCATGTCCACCACCGGGGCTCCGCATAAACACGGCGGGCCGTCCATCTCTCCCGTGCAGCTCATTACTCCGCCCACGGCCTGTAATACCGCATCCACTCCCGGCTTAGTCTTGTAAGGGCCGCTGCTGCCGAAGGCGGACAGCGAGCAGTAGATAATGGACGGGTTAACGGTGGATATGGTCTCATAATCCAGCTTCAGCTTCTCCGCCACGCCGCCGCGGAAATTCTCGATGAACACGTCGCTCCGCTCGGCGAGCTGATAGAGGATCGCCCTCCCCTTCTCTTGCTTCAGGTTCAGAGTTAAGCCTTTCTTGTTGCGGTTGAGGTTAAGGAACAGCGCACCCTCGCCGCCCTGATATGCGTCGTAGATGTTCCGGCTGATATCCCCTTTGCCCGGCTCTTCGACCTTGATGACCTCCGCACCCATATCGGCCATGCTCATAGTGCATGCAGGCCCCGCCATGACGTGAGTGAGATCGAGTACCCTTATTCCTTCCAGCGGCATCGACCCTTCATGTTTATCGTCTTTGCTCACCTATGCCCCCTCCTTAAAAATAGGTAAAAGAACGTTTTAACTCACTTATTTTATCTTATAGGTATATCATAATTCAATGCCCCGCTTCAATAGACGGCGGCCTTAACACCCCACCCTGAAAAACGAAAATGTTTGACAGGTCTTTAAACTATCTGCTAATATCTGCTCTGCACCGTTTGCTGAAAAGAGTGTGAACCGGCTGCTGGAGCCGGATCAAAAGACCCTTTACTTCACGAAAGGAGATAACTATGGCTAATAAGATTAAATTCCTTGGGCATGCCGCTTTCTCTATTGTCACCAGTAATGGAAAGACAATCTATATAGACCCCTTCCTGAGCCAGAACCCCACGGCCGCCATCACCCTGGATCAAGTCGACGCCTGCGACATAATGCTCATCACCCACGACCACGCCGACCACCTTGGTGACGCGCCGGATATAATTAAAAAGTGCGGGGGCACAGCGGTGGGTATGCCTGAGACGGTTGCCAAACTTAAAGAGGCCGGCGTAGCCGACGATAATATCATCAACTTCGGCTACGGTATGAACACGGGCGGCACCAGCGAAGTCGACGGCGTCTTCATCACCATGACTCAAGCTTTTCACTCCGGCACGTCCAACCCCAACGGTTACGTGGTGAAACTGGAGGATGGTAAGACCATCTACCACGCGGGGGATACGGGCATTTTCAGCAGCATGGAGATTCTGGGAGATATATACGGCATAGACCTGGCCATGCTCCCCATCGGCAGCGTGTTCACCATGGACCCGCTGCAGGCTGCCGTGGCGGCAAAGATGCTGAAGTGTAAGAAGGTCATCCCCATGCATTACAAGACTTTTCCATTCCTGGTTCCCGACCCCTCTTCTTTCGTCCAGTTGGCGCAGGAAAAAGCCCCCGGGGTGGAAGTCGTACCATTAAATCCCGGAGAGGAATGCGAACTTTAAAGTAATCGGTTTAAAAAAAGCGCGGGGCTTCTTACCCTGCGCTTTTTTCATCCTCTTTCCCCCGCCAAATACCCGCCGATGGCTCATGGCTCATAGGTTAGTGACCCTTTCGACTCTGCCACTGCGTTGACTCAAACCCGCACACCTGCTATTGATATAAAGGAAAAACGTTCAAATTCTTTTTAATCCTTTGGGATGGTTCTACCATGCCTGTCTTTTACGATCCGGATAAAATCATAAGCTGGGAAGGCGAAATCCTGGAGGTTGT
>JAUXIQ010000126.1 GCA_030620925.1 Nitrospinota bacterium | reverse complement strand
TGAGTGTCAACACCATACAAATCCATAAACTCCATAATCTCCGCCACATCTCTCACCCCATTATGTTTTATACCATTTAAATTTATGCCCGGAGTCCGTGCTCAGAGCCAGAATCGGCCAGCCGGCGGCCCTACTCTTTCCCGCCTGACGCGTCGCACAAAGACACCCTCCGTTTACTACAGCAGCCTATCGCTGTGTGTGCGCCGCGTCTGATAGACCCGGCATAACGGCTCTGCACCGGAGTCAGATTCACCCACACGTTATAGCTAGAAACCCTTCAGGCTTTACCAGGATTAAGGGAGGTCGATGTCCGCAGCCGTATAGAGTTGTGCGGGGCTTTTCTTAGAACCCTAACATGATGCATAACATTTTTCTATAATTACCCGCACACCGATATTCCGCTTCGCCCCATGAGTAGTTTCTGCTTGATAAAATACGACTGTGGCGATGATTAAGCTCCAACTCCCCTTATAATCATAGGTCTTCAAAAGGATTTCCCACCAGATGGATTTAATGGTAGAATGGCCCGTCAATTTCAAAACCTATTTTTTTCTAATCATGTAAAATGTTGATTTAACTCCTCGCACTGTTACGTCCGTAGGAGAAACTTATGCGATCGGCGGGTCTGGTGGTGGCTGTTCTGCTTGCGATCCTGCTCCCCGGCCTCTCGTGGGGGGTACCTCCCGCGCCCTGGGCAGGGGGGCCCACCGGTGAGCATTCCGTCGCAGGCGGCCGCTCCATCCGTAAGCCCGGGCCGCCCCCCGGCGCCTCTGCGGGAAGAGGCAGTAGTGGAAAACTGAACGTCATCGTCCTCGGCGTGCAGTTCTCTGACGTCTCCTTTGAAACCGGCAGCACCAAATCCTTCTTTAAGTCCGTCTTGAACACCGTGACGGACTATTACCGGGACGTTTCCGAGGGGATGCTCAAACTGAACTTCACAGTCTCCGACGGCGCCTACACCATGAACCGGCCACTGAGCCATTACGGGGATGAGAAACGCGGCGGAGCCCGGGCGTTGGTCATGGATGCCGTGCGGGCCGCGGATAGAAGCATCGACTTCTCTAAATTCGACGCGTTGATGATTATCCACGCCGGTGTGGGTGAGGAATCCCTTGGGAAAGGCGACGGACCGGAAATCTGGTCGCAGCGGGTGGGTTTTCCCACCATAAAGGTGGATGGCGTTGAGGTGCTGGGAGGCATGGTGGTTCCCGAAAAGGAAAAAGCTGCGGGGAGCGGCATCGTGGGGGTAATAGCACATCAGATCGGTCACGAGCTGGGCCTGCCCGACCTCTACGATGTGGACGGCTCCTCATCCGGCATCGGCGGCTGGGGCCTCATGGGCAGCGGATGCTGGGGCGGCAACGGAGCCATGCCAGCCGAACCCACTGCCTGGTCGAAAATATTTCTGGGCTGGGCTTCGGTGACCCTCCAGTCTTCGGATCGGATCGGCTTCCAGCTTCCTCCCGCCTCGGAGGGGAACCAGGTGGTCAAGGTGAAAGCCCGCGGCTATCCCGATTCGGCGGAATACTTCCTGCTGGAATACCGACGCCAGACCTCATGGGACCGGTCACTGCCCGGCGAGGGACTGCTCATCTGGCACGTCGACGAAGAGGTGGGGCGGCTGCAGACCATCGTCGATTCCGGCTGCAAGAACAACAGGTGGGTCTGTAATGAAGTCAACACCGACGAAGGACACAAGTATATAGACCTGGAGGCCGCCGACGGTTTCGTAGACCTGGACATTGCCCACAACAGAGGCGACGCCGGAGACCCTTTCTCCGAGGGCGGTTCTTTCGCCGACAGCGCTCTGGTGGACAGCAACAACGACGCCGGAGAGGCCACTGGCGTTTCGGTGGCGGACATCTCCCCTCCCGGCGAAAGGATGACCTTCAACCTGTCTCTGGGGTTCCACGTAAAGTCCGTTTTACTGGTGGATTACAAGACTCTGGACGTTGAATACAACAGGCCGGTTAACGCCGCCCCGGCAGCCGACAATTACACGTTGTCTTCCATCAGGCACGGCAAACCGGTGCACCCCGCTGCGGCAACGCGGCTGAAGGACGGTGTTACCGTCCGGCTGCGCTTTGCCGCCCCCATAGTCACCGGCGAAATACACAGGCTCACCGTGAAAAACGAGAGCGACAGCGGCTACACCCCCTTGCAGTTCAACCCCACGGTAATCGACAACCCCTGGGGCACCAACGCGGCGGTTATACTGGACGGTCATACGGTGTGGGATGCTGCGGGGAACCCCTACTATATAACCAGCGACCTCTTCATAGAGAACCACCTCTCGTTGACCATCACCGAAGGGGCTGTGGTGAGGTTTAAGAAGGCAGCCGATTCGGATCAGGTGAACATTATCGTTTCAGGGTTGCTGAAAATTCAGGGCGGCGAGAAAAATCCCGTGCTCATCACTTCCGCTGGAAGAGCGGTCCCCGGAGAGTGGGGCTCCATCCGGTTTGCGGAAGATGCGGACGACCGGTCGGTAATATCTCATGCGGTCCTGGAAAACGGCACCAGGGGTATTACCTTATCATCGGCCTCACCCACCCTTTCGGCATCGACTTTCAGAAACTTTTCCGAGACCGGGGTTACATCTTTCGGCGACTCTTCCCCGTTAATTAAAGGAAACACCTTCACCGGAAACCTCACCGGCGTCTCCTGCTGGGAGAACTCCAGGCCGCGGATAACCGGCAACCTCATTACCGATAATGATTGGGGCGTGGTTTGCGGTAACAGCGCCGTTCCCAGGATCATCGGCAACAGCTTCGAAGGTAACGACAAAATCGGCCTGTCCATGCAAGACAGGGTGGGCAAGCTGAACCCGATAATTGTCGGGAACAATTTTTTGAACCATCCTGCCGGATGGGGTATATACGCATTCAAAAACCAGGTTAACGCCCCCCATAACTTTTTCAAAGGCAATAAAGCCGACGCAGGAACCCGGAAGGGAACGGTTAATATCGTCCCCAAGATGTCTTTCCCGTTGGATCGGTCGTTCTCTCCATCGGCCATTTCGTTCAAAGACTCCGCCTACGAGGCCGCCGTCTCCTCCTTAGCCGCCGATTCCATGCTCTACGTTCAGCTCGAAGGAACGGGCGGCGACCCGGCTGTTAATTCGGTCCTGGTCCATATAAAAAGCAGCAACACGGACTCCCGGGGAATATATCTGCACCTCAACGAAACTGGAGGGGGGACAGGCATCTACCGCACGGCGGAGACCCCTGAGAATCAAGCCTCCGTCGGCGCCTTTACCGACCGGAGCCTCTTTCGCCTGGGGGCGGGGGCAGGGGAAACCATCACCGCTTCCTTAGCCAGCGATCCCTCCGTGGCGTCAACGGTGGAGATTTTTCAGTGTCTGAAGGGAGACGCCGATGGGGACGGCTCCGTGGAAATAGCGGACATCATCGACCTGTTTCGTATAGGCTTCCACCTCGATCCACAGCCCCAGACCGAGGAACAGCGCTGCACTCAGGACCTGGATGAAAACAACGAGGTGACACTGCGTGATGCCTTCAGGGCGGTGGGCATCCTCCTGGGCCTCTAGCCCCGTTCGAGGGCGGTCGCGCGCCTATTAACAGCTTATGTTGTCCGCAATTTTGTGTGCCCCATAACGATTCAGGATTTCACAGGTTACTAGAGTCTCCCTCCCTCGACCCCGCCTTCCGCGGGGCGTTCCGCTGGAGGGGATGAAGGAGAGGTTGATAAAAGAACGCAGGATTTGCACGGGTAGGCGAGATTCTTCACTCCGTGCGAATAATATCTTTGCCGGACAATTCTTTCTCAGTTAATTCTCTGTTGGATTTTATAACCAGCTGTATCGCTTCATGGAGATTCTCACGTGCCTCTTCAAGGGTTTTCCCCTGAGTATTTGCGCCCGGCAGTTCTTCCACGTACCCTACGTACCAATCGTCGACCTTTTGAAACACGGCAGTAAATGTGCCTTCCATTACGGGCTCCTTACATTCAAGAAAAACGCTTGGAATAGATAGCGCTATCTTAAAATTATACTCCATAAAACCGCTTTGCAATTGAAAAAGACTGCTGATTTCTCAGCGGTAAAGCATTTTATTCGTTTTCTTGCCCGGGTGATGCGCGCCGGCCGAGTATGCCCCCAGGCCGCCACAGCAGTATCACTTCCAGGAGCACCCCGATTATTATGACCCTCAGGGCGCCCGCCCGCGCCTGCAGTGCGGCGGGTAAGAGATCTGTGATGAACTCAGTACCCGTCCACACGCCCCACACCACGAATGCGCCCAGGACGGCGCCCCGGTTGTTTCCGCTTCCGCCGACGATGAGCATCACCCACACGATGAAGGTTGCCTGCCAGGGTTCGAAGGCTTCGGGGCTTATGAACTTTATCTGATGAGCGTAGAGGGCGCCGGCCATACCCATGATGACCGACCCCAGTACCAGTGACTGCATCTTGAAATTGAAAACGTTCTTGCCGGCGGCGGCGGCCACCACCTCGTCCTCCCGGATGGCCCTGAGCACTCTGCCCCATGGTGATTTGAGGGCGCGTTCCAGGGCGAGATATACCAGCAACACCGTCAGGAAGACCACCACCAGGTAAAAGTAGTTGTAGTCGAAGCCGATGGCTTCGTGCAGGGGCTGGGGGATGGCCCGTATGCCCCGGGTGCCGTTGGAGAGCCAGTCTTCGTTGTTGAACACCAGGCGGATGGACTCGGCGATGCCTATGGTGGCGATGGCCAGGTAGTCCTCCTTGAGGCGCAGGGTGGGGAACGCCAGCAGAAAGGCTATGAACCCGGATACGGCCCCCGCACCCGCCAAACCCAGCAGAAATGGCATCCCCAGGCCGCCCAGATGCTCAGCCGCTGGAATTTTGGTGAGGATGGCCGAGGTATAGGCCCCGATTGCGAAAAAGCCGGCGACACCGATATTGAACAGGCCGGTGTTCCCCCACTGCACGTTGAGCCCCAGACAGAGGAGGGCGTAGATACCCGCGGTTATGGCGAAGAATGTCGTGTAAGCCAGTATCCCCGTCAGTTCCATTTGCTGCTCACCCCGAAAATGCCCGAAGGCCTGAACAGGAGCACCACCAGCATTATGAGAAAAGCGAAGGCCGGTTTATACGCAGTGGATAGGAAAGCCGTGGAGAGCTCCTGAGCAATACCCATTATCATGCCCCCGGCCATGGCGCCGTAAGGGCTGCCGATACCCCCCAGGATGGTGGCGGCGAAGATGGGCAGGAGCAGGTTCCAGCCCATGACCGGCCGGAGCTGCACGTCGATTCCCAGCAGCACGCCGCCCACCGCGGCCAGGGATACACCCATAAGCCAGGTCCACAGCACCACTCTGTTTATGTCTATGCCGGTAACCAGGGCCAGCTCCAGGTTATCCGAGGCGGCGCGCATGGCCACACCGGTACGAGTCCTGGTGAGGAACAGATGCACGCCCACTACCAGCGCCGCGGCCACCGCCAGTATCAATATCTGGTCCGGCTTTATCTTTACGCCGCCCGGAAGCGTCAGCGCTATCTGTATCTCTCGGCTGTAGTAGCGTATCTGCGGACCCCAGAACAGGCGGATGAGGTTCCTCAGGATGAGCGCCACGCCCACGGAGGATATGAGAAGTATTACCGGGCTTCTCGTGCGCCTCAGGGGGCGATAAAGAATTTTGTCTATGAGCAGAGCGGCCGCCGCCGTGGCAGCCACCGCCGCCGCGGCGGCGGGCAGCAGTGGCAGCCCCAGAGCGAACTTAAAGAAGAAGGCCAGATAAGCCCCCAGGGCTATCAGGTCGCCGTGGGAGAAGTTGGCGAATTTCAGGATGCCGTAGACCAGGGAGAGCCCTATGGCCCCCAGGACTATTATACTGCCCAGAACTCTACCTTTTACCAGCAGTTGCGCCATTGCCCTGAACCTTACTGAACCGAAAATGTCAATTAGAATACAAGAACATCGATTCAATCAATAAATCAGGCTGTTCACCTTTTATTATCCCTCCCTTGATCCCGCCTGCCGCGGGGCATTCCGCTGGAGGGATTGAGAGAGGGTGTCTCAAATATTCTGATCACCCCCACCTTAAATCCTCCCCCCTCACGGGGGAGGAGATGACAGCCGCTCTAATAGACAATTTTTTGTAGGGGCACTGCTTGCCGTGCCCCGATTTTCTTTATCTTGGAAGGCGCTCCCACTAAGTAATACTTTCTACCAAACATGATAAGGGTTTTTGGTTTATCCGCCGAGGTAAAGGGCCCGAATTTCGGGATTGGAGAGGAT
>JAUXIQ010000113.1 GCA_030620925.1 Nitrospinota bacterium | reverse complement strand
TAGCCTCTTCCGACACAATCTCAAGCTCTTCGGGGTAGCCGAAACCTTCGGCGGATACGATGTTAGCAGTGACCATGCTGAACCCAAAGGCCAGCGCTAGTGAAAGTGCTGCGATTCCTAAATACCGTCTCATTTTTCTATCTCCCGTGTGTTGTGTATTTACAATTATTGTTAACTACAACTATTAATATATGCAATATATGTGTTTTGTAAATACCCTCGCGCAATTTTTTTTAACAACCGGAAGGTTTTTTTTGATTTGCTTGAAATGAGGGGGTTTCAGACGGTTGAGAACCATGGATTGTGCATTAACGATAACCGGTAATCACCGAAGGTCTGCCGAAGAGGGCCTTTCCGGGTTCTACTTTCTGATATGAGTGAGGGCATCTCTTTCTTCCGAGCTTCCGCCCTCCCCATCAGGTGAAAACGATGGTGCGGTTGTCGTAGACCAGGACCTTCCGTTTGAGGTGATACCAGACCGCCCGCGAGAGGACGACCTTCTCCAGGTCCTGCCCCTTCCTTACCATGTCTTCCACCGCATCCTGATGGCTCACGCGCACAACGTCCTGCTCGATAATCGGGCCTGCATCCAGATCGGCGGTAACGTAATGGCAGGTGGCCCCGATGATCTTCACTCCCCGTTCGTAAGCTGAGTGGTAGGGCTTGGCCCCCGGGAAGGCGGGCAGAAAAGAATGATGGATGTTGATTATCCGGTTGGGATAGTTGGCGACGAACTCATCGGTCAATACTTGCATGTAGCGGGCCAGCACGATAAAATCAATATCGTGCTCTTTCAAAAGCGCCAGTTGCTTTTCTTCCTGCTCCTGCTTGTTGGCTTTGGTGACGGGGAAAACGTGGTAGTCGATGCCGAACCGCTCCGCAACCGGCTCAAGGTCCGGATGGTTGCTTATGATCAGCGGCACCTCGGCGTTCCATTTCTCATACTGGCTGCGGGACAGAATGTCATACAAACAGTGGGGCAATTTGGACACGAAGATGGCGACGCGGGGAGTCTCATCCGAAAAGTGCAGCCTCCAATCCATCCCGAATGTATCGGCTATTGAGGCCTGAAATTCCTCACCGATCTTCTCCGCCGGTATGGCAAAATCCATTAATTCCCATTCGACGCGCATGAAAAAGACCTGTTTCCGGGCGTCTACATGCTCGTCCAGGGAAATGATGTTACCGTTGTTTTTATATATAAACTCGGTAACTGAAGCCACCAGGCCCTTCTTATCCGGGCAGTGGATCAGCAGGATCGCCGACCGGGATTCACTCTTCTCCTCTCTCGTGTCGCTCATGCCTTTATCCGTTCTCCGTCAAAGATATAATCATTCCCTGCTTCCGCCCCGGATCTCATGGGAAAAGGTAACTCGAAACGGAAGGAAATTGAACAATAGGGGCGATCCCGCTGCAATACGGGCTTATTACATCCCAAGGGGCGGACGGTCTGTCACGCCTATAACACCAACATACAGGGTAACATAACATGCGAGTTAAATATACAATGGGCGGGTTTGAAACCCGCCCCTACGAGACGTTGCCCAAAACATTCTACGGCCGTAGGGGTAGTCCCGCGTGTGGCGGGATTGCCCTGCCCGAAAGAGGCGCAGTCCCCACTGCCGCTGGATGAAAAATCTCGCCTGAACGTATAAATCCTGTTTTCTTTTCTGTTTTTTGTATACCCCCTCATCCCTGCCCTGCGGGAGGCGGGGTCAAGGGGTAGGAGACCTAATACTTCCCTTTTCGTATTCATTCAACGATTCTTCGTTGAGAAATCTTTTAAGTGGCCAAATTTCCCCTCCCTTGGACCGAGCCTTCCGCGGGGCATTCCGGTTGAGGGGATTAAGGGGAGGGGGGATTTGAAAAGAGCATAAGAAAGCGGGCTTGCCATGGCAGGCGAGATTCTTCGCTTCGCTCAGAATGACATGATGCTGCGTAGGGGCGGGTTTCAAACCCGCCCTATTGGGCGTATGCAATACGCCCCTACGACCCCGCCTGCCGGGGCTGGTCGCCCTTGTATTATTATCTGTGTCTATCAGCGGAACGTCACGCGGTAGGCGTGATGGTTCCCTTAAACCACGGATAAACCCCGCGTATTGAAGCATTCGGGGCGGAAAAGAAGGGTTTTCACAAGGCGCTTTTAGTTTGACGCCTCAGTATATAAGATTTAGAATCTAAAGGCTATTATACAGGGAGGATAGTTCCAAACTCTGAACACACTGTTTAAACTAATGGAGCTAAAGATGGAAAGCGAGCTTGTAAGCGGTAACGAGGCGCTGGGCTACGGCGCCATCACGGCGGGTTGCAAATATTACTTCGGCTACCCCATCACGCCGCAGAACGAAGTGCCGGAGTTCATGTCCCGCGAGATGCCGAAAGCGGGTGGCATCTTCGTTCAGGCGGAGAGTGAAGTGGCGGCCATAAACATGATCTACGGCGCGGCCTGTGCCGGGAAGCGGGCGCTCATCACTTCATCCAGCACTGGCATCAGCCTCATGCAGGAAGGCATTTCCGCCCTGGCGGCGGCCCAGCTTCCCTGCGTGGTGGTGAACGTGATGCGTGAAGGGCCGGGCGGCGGAGGTATCGGCCCCTCTCAACTGGACTACCTGCAAGCCACCAAAGGCGGCGGGCACGGGGGCTACATTAAAATGGTCCTTGCACCCTCTACGGTGCAGGAGATATTCGACCTCATGCAGACCAGCTTCTACCTGGCGGATAAGTACCGCCTGGTGATCCTCATGCTCACCGACGCCATACTGGGGCAGATGCTGGAACCCATCGAAATGAAACGCATCCCCGAGGGAGACCTGCCGCCCAAGGACTGGGCGACCACCGGCCACAAGAACCAGCGGGAGCCGCGCATGATCCCCATCCTCCTCAAAGGGTACACTCCCATCAACTATTTTCAAGCCTACCAGGACGAGGCGGCCGAGCTTAACAGCCTGCTACAGAAAGAGGAATTGCGCTTCGAGGAGACCACCACGGAGGACGCGGAGTATCTCCTGGTGGCCTACGGCTCCACTGCCCGGATAGCCCGTTCGGCGATCGAGCAGGCCCGCGGCGAAGGGATAAAGGTGGGTATGATGCGGCCTATCACCCTTTTCCCTTTCCCTTACCAAAGGACCAAGGAATTAGTTTCCGCCGCAGGGAAGACACTGGTGGTAGAGGCCAGCGGGGGGCAGATGATAGAGGACGTCCGGCTCGCCGCCGAAGGTCAGGGGGATATATCTTTTTACGGCAAAGTGGGGACGGTCTTCACCCCTATCGACATCTACGACGAAATAGTGAAACTGGCATCCTGATGCATTTAACCGTATAAAACTCTCGACGTTTATCCATATAGGAGGGAGAAAATTGGAAGCGGCGGCAAAAACCAAGGTTTTCGGAAAGCCGGACACCCTCACCGGTGTTCCATACTACTACTGCCCCGGCTGCGGCCATAGCCTGATACACCGGCTGGTCTGTGAGGTCATAGACGAATTCGGGATGGCGGGCGACACCGTGGCCATTTTCGGCGTGGGGTGCTCCTGCGTCTCCTATCCCTTTTTCAACCTGGACTGGATATACACGCTGCACGGACGGGCTCCGGCGGTGGCCACCGGCTTCAAGCGGTCCATGCCCGACACCCTGGTGTTCACCTATCAGGGCGACGGCGACCTGGGCTCCATAGGCATCGCGGAGATAATCCACGCCGCCCACCGGGGGGAGAAATTCACCACCATCTTCGTGAACAACGCCAACTACGGCATGACCGGCGGGCAGATGGCCCCCACCACGCTCGAAGGCCAGATCACCACCACCACCCCCGAAGGGCGCGACCCCGCTCATTGCGGCTCGCCACTCAAAATATCCGAAATGCTGGCCACCATCGACGGGGCGAAATACGTCGCCCGCCAGTCGGTGCACGACTACAAGAGCCTGGTGGCCACCCGGAAATCCATCAAAAAAGCCTTCGAGGTGCAGCTCGCCGGAGAAGGGTTCTCCATCGTCGAAATTCTTTCTCAATGCCCCACCAACTGGAAGATTGAGCCGGTGGACAGTTGCGCCTGGATCGAGGAGAACATGATGCCGGTGTTCCCCCTGGGGATACTCAAAGACGAAAGTGGAGGCTGAGATGAGCGGCGAAGTCGTATTCGCAGGATTCGGCGGGCAGGGTATCCTCCTGGCGGGGAGGGTGCTTGCCCAGGCGGCGGTGACGGAGGAAAAGAACGTCACCTTCTTCCCCTCTTACGGCGGGGAGATACGGGGTGGGACGGCCAACTGCACGGTGATAGTTTCAGATAAGCGCATAGACTCGCCGGTGACTTCCCGACCCGAAGCGGCGGTGGTCTTCAACAACCCTTCCCTGGACAAATACGAGGCGGCGATAGCTCCTGAAGGTCTTCTCCTGGTGAACAGCTCCATGGTGAACAGAAACACGGAGAGGACCGACCTCCGGGTCATATACTTACCGGCCAACGACATGGCGCACGAGCTGGGCGACGAGCGGGTGGTGAACATGATAATGCTGGGCGGTTACGCTCAGACCTGCGGCGCTGTCTCCCTGGATTCGCTCAAGCAGGCCCTGCTCAAATTTTTCGGTGAAAAACGCGCTTCAATCATCGAAATGAACGAGCGCGCTCTCGATGCGGGAGCGAGCGCGTCGTCATAAGGTCGTTCAGCTCAGATATCGCTGTCTGTCGGTAAAAATCCGGTTTCGCGGGCATGGCCGAGGTCAGCTCAAGGAGACTTTAGATGCAGAGCGAGGTAATAATAGCCGGTTTCGGGGGACAGGGCGTTCTTCTGGCCGGCAAGATACTGGCCCAGGCGGCGGTGTTCGAGAACAAATACACCACCTTCTTCCCCTCCTACGGCGCCGAGATACGGGGTGGAACGGCCAACTGCACGGTGATAGTCTCAGACAAGCGCATAGACTCACCGGTGACTTCCGAACCGGGGGCGGCGATGGTCTTCAACAACCCTTCGCTGGAGAGGTTCGAAGCCGTAGTCATGAAGAATGGCCTCCTGCTGCTCAACAGCTCCCTGATAGACAGAAAACCGGACCGTGTGGACCTGAAAGCCTTCTACATCCCGGCCGGAGAAATCGCCCGTGAGCTGGGCGACGAGCGGGTGGTAAACATGATCTTGCTGGGGGGATACGCGGAGGCCAGCGGGGCGGTCTCTCTGGACGCGCTCAAAAAGGCCCTGAAAAAGTTTTTCGGAGAAAAGCGCGCCGCCGCACTGAAGATAAACGCCCGGGCCTTCGAAGCGGGCGCAGCGGCCGTCATCCCAAGGTAAATACCCTGGAGAAATCCTTTAAACGAGCCTGCGAGGAGGCTGGCTTACCCGCTCACTATTCCATCCACTCCGCCCGCCACACTTACGCTACGTTTCTGCTGCATGACACCGGCAACCTCCGCTACACTCAAAAGCAATTAGGCCATAGTTCCATCACAATGACGGCTCTTTACGCCGACATCCTACCGGAGGATAATGGCTCATTGGCAAACAGAATCGTGAGGGAGAACCTGGACAACATCGAGGCCAGGCCTTAACTCTAAAACCAAGCGGAATAAGCCCGCTCCATAACTGAGGGGGGAAAGGGATCATGGGTAAGGCAGAGAGACTTATTATCTACACACTGCTCGCAGTGTTGGTAGTGGCAACATTTACCGACCTGGGGCAGACACAGGCAAAAGATAAACCGGGCGAGGCCACCTTCAGCAAGGAAATAAATACAAAAGCGATTCATCTTGTTGGTCAAAATAATAAAATTAGAGCATCATTTTACTTAGGTGTTCACGATTCTCCACAATTAGTATTATATGATAAAGAAGGGACAAATCGGTTCAATTTTGGTCTTGCGCCTGCTGGTAACCCAGGCATGTCATTTAATGATAACAACGGCCAAGAAACGATTTCTTTTGGGGATTCTTATATTTATTTGTTCAAGGAAGGAGGCCATAGCACCTATATTAGCGGTTCTCATATAACGCTTCAGGGTAAAGGAAACGCGCTTTTGATTATAGAGGAAGGCAATTTAGGCACCACTATTAGGAGTTCTCATATATCGCTTGACGGTGGGGCAGGCTATCCCAGCACCTCAATTTGGAGTTCTCATATTTCGCTTGATGATAAAGATGGCTATGCGCGCACCTTTATTGGGAGGGACTATATAACACTTAACGATGAAGAACACAATACTCGTGCTGTCCTTGGAAGCACTGATTTGAAGGTCCCTAAAACGGGTACGGTCATAAAAAGAAGTCCATCATCCCTTGTCCTTTTTGATAAGGAAGGGAAAGTTATCTGGAAAGCACCGCCAGAATAGACCACACGAATTTGTTGGGAGGATATACTACCAGGACGGGCAGGAAATTCACACCTATCATAAAGCTGGGGGACCAGATATGGAAACTAAGGATCGAACAAATAAATGGCTATTGTTTATTAATATTGGGATCTTGATATGTTTGATAATCACATTACTTTTTGCAGATAGAAGCTTTAAAACTACAAAAAAATTGGCAGATAAAAGCTTTGACGCAGCAAAAGAGCGGTTTGAGAAAGATATGAGGCCCTGGGTGAATACTATAAAAATAAATACCAATATTAATGAAGATTCAAATAAATTGTCAAATAAACTTGTCATTCAAAATGTAGGGAAATCACC
>JAUXIQ010000061.1 GCA_030620925.1 Nitrospinota bacterium | reverse complement strand
GTATGCGCTCGTTCTTTCTGCTGTTCCTGCTGGATGGTATCCAGCAGCCTGGCCCGCAGGACCTTGAGCGCCTTGGCCTTATTTTTATGCTGCGATTTTTCGTCCTGGCACGATACCACCAGACCGGTCGGTAAATGGGTTATCCTCACCGCGGAGTCGGTGGTGTTCACGCTCTGCCCGCCGGGCCCGGTGGACCGGAATACGTCTACACGGATTTCTTCGGGCTTTATTTCCACGTCGACTTCTTCCGCCTCGGGGAGGATGGCCACGGTGACGGCGGAGGTATGCACCCTGCCCGATGTTTCCGTTGTCGGGACCCGCTGAACGCGGTGCGTGCCGCTTTCATATTTGAGCTTGCTGTAAGCCCCTTTGCCCTCAACAAGAGCGATGACTTCTTTTATTCCGCCCAGGGCGGTGAGGTTCTGGCTCATGAGTTCGGTGCGCCAGCCCTGGCTCTCGGCGTATTTGGTGTACATCCTGAAAAGGTCTGCCGCGAAGAGGCAGGCCTCGTCGCCGCCTGTACCCGCACGTATCTCTACCATGACGTTTTTGTCGCCCAGACTGTCTTTAGGCAGCAGAAGGAGGCGAAGCTCTTGTTGAAGCCTGTTTTCTTCTTCCTCCAGGAGGGCCAGCTCCTCTTTGGCCAGCGCTTCGAGCTCTGCGTCACCGCTATCCATGAGTTCCCGGGAGTCTTCCATCTCCTTGCTGACCTTTTTCAAGCTCCGGTAGAGGTTTACCGTCTCCGAGAGTTCGGCGTGTTCCTTGGCCAGTTTCTTATACTCCTCGGGCTTGGAGAGCGTATCGGCGTCGCTCATGAGGCGGTTCAGCTCTTCGAACCTCTCTTCTCTCTGCTGAAGCTTTTCCAGCATTTTTATGCCGTCTCCTTGAATAGGGCGGGGTTCATGCCGGAAAGTCCCCATCCTGGCGATATTCTATTTGTAATTTTAGCGCCGCTTCCGCCCTGGCTATTTCCTTGCCCAGGTAGAGCGCATGGCCCGTGAGGGATATGTACGGCTCCAGGGCCTCGAGCAGCTCGTCGGCGCTTTTGCCTTCGAATGTATTAATAAGGTTACCCTGGGGCGAGTAGTGGAAAATGCGGATGAGGCCCTCTTCCAGCCTTATCACGAAGTTGCCCCTGGCGTCTCTCTGAAAATATTTCCCTCTTTTGAACTCCCGGCGTCTCTCCTTAAGTATTTCACTGGCCTTGGACCAGCAGTCTTCATAGATGTGTGCCGACTGCGAAAAGATGGTTAGGTCTCCCAGGGCCTTTATCTCCACTCTCCCTGCCAGGAACTTTTGCATTTTGCGCAGGGCGAAAGCGTTTTCCGGCCAGGCGCGGAAGACGTCGTGGCTCCTGAAATAGGCGGTGAGATGGAGTTTCTCTCCGCGAACCGTCGCCTGCAAGATGTTCAGGCAGGGCGGGCTATTAGAATTGGCGTCCTGCTCCGGGTCCCAGAGGACGGCCACCGCCCGCCTGCTGTGGAGCGCCTCCTTGAGCCTTTCCACCATGGCGAAAATCTGGTTCTCTCCCCTGTAATCCCAGAGTCGCTGCCCGTATGTGTAGCTCAAGTCGGGAAGCTCCCTGGTGAAAGCCATCTGCTCGTAGTAACCGTGTTTTCCTCCTATTTCTTCCCCCGAGTAGTGGTCTCGTAGAGGCAGCTTGTACTGGAGCCAGACTTCTTCTTCCGGGGTGTTTCCGCCCGCATGTCCCTCGAGATGCTCCAGTGAAAAAGGGAGCCAGGGTTTATAAATTATTTTATCAGGGTCCTCATCGGTGATCACCGTAGCCAGGTTTAATAACTCCTTCTGGTTTATGGAGTGCTCGGTCTTTTCGACCCGGCCGAAGGTCATCACTTCGTCCACTATCTTCACCCACGCCTCCACCACGTGGCGGGCCCTTATTACCCTCGCGTTGTCGTGATCGGGGTAAACCTCAGCATGCGGCTCCGGGTCGGGGAAGTATAGCGGTTCTATCTTTTTCTCTATTTTTTCTATCTTGGCAAAAATATTGATTGACTCAATAAGCTTATCTTCCCGGATTGGCCCGCGTAAGTCTGTTAACTGCACCCTTTCTCTAACCAGTTTAATTGCATAATCTGGAAGATTATCATCTATAACGGCTTCTGTTCCCTTTATTTGTCGCTTTTCGTCTATACCCTGGTTAAAAAGAAGTACAAGCGCCTCGCCGCTTCCGGTGACGTCCATTCCGCAGAGCACGATGTGCCTGATCTGCGGGTTGGCCAGGAG
Source organism: Nitrospinota bacterium (assembly GCA_030620925.1). Classification (GTDB taxonomy): domain Bacteria; phylum JAUXIQ01; class JAUXIQ01; order JAUXIQ01; family JAUXIQ01; genus JAUXIQ01. Next base: position 6,477 of record JAUXIQ010000061.1, on the reverse strand, counting down.
GTTCCGCAGGAGGTAGTTTATTCCGTCCGAGGAGTAGAGGTTACCCAGCACGGAATAGAGGCTGCCGTCTATATGGGTTCGGACCCTCTCCTGCTTTGTCCACAGGGTGCAGATGCCCACGCTGCTCTCCGGGTTCCCCATGGAGAGGCAATCCTTGAAGTAGAGGGGCCATTCCTTCTCTTCTTCCCTGCCGCCCATTGCCCGACTCTCTTATCTGAATTTATATGCTGAAGTCTTAATCCGGTTTATTCTTACTGTATTTTCGCCTGAACCTTTCCACCCTTCCCGCCGAGTCCACCAGTTTCTGCTTGCCGGTGTAAAAGGGGTGGCACTTGGAGCATATCTCGATGCGGATGTTCTCTTTGGTGGATTTTGTCTGGATTACCTCTCCGCAGGCACAGGTCACTGTAGTATCCACGTATTCCGGATGAATATCTTTTTTCATCTGATTTCACTCCTCGATTTGCGCCCTGACAACTCTTCTCATTAGAGAAATATAGACCTATGTTATCATAAGGACAAAAAAACGGCAGTCAAGCGTATTCCTCCCTCGACTACCCTCTTTCAGGCATGAACAAGCCTATGCGAAACTATTATATTCCCCATCTGTATGAGATTAAAAGGAAAAAATAAAGGATGCGCCTTAAAAAGAGGTGCGCAGGAAGGGACGCTGAAATGATTCCAGGTTCCGATGCGAGCTTCGGGCATCGGCTATGTCAGCTAAAGGTCGTTTAAGGAATCCAGGAAATTGGTATTGGATTTTGTCTGGGATATCTTGTCTATCAACAGCTCCATGGAATCCACGACTCCCAGGGTATGAAGCACTTTCCTCAGGACCCAAACTCGTTGCAGCTCTTTTTCCTCCATCAGCAGCTCTTCCTTCCTCGTTCCGGACCGATGGATGTCAATGGCCGGGAAGACCCTCTTGTCGGCCAGCTTCCTGTCCAGATGTATCTCCAGGTTACCGGTGCCCTTGAATTCTTCGAAGATTATGTCGTCCATACGGCTGCCGGTATCGATGAGTGCGGTGGCGATGATGGTAAGGCTCCCCCCTTCTTCGATGTTACGGGCCGCACCGAAAAAACGCTTCGGCCGCTGCAGGGCATTGGAGTCTATACCCCCTGAGAGCACCTTGCCGCTGGGTGGAACGATGGTGTTATGAGCCCTGGCCAGCCTGGTAATACTATCCAGGAGTATTACCACATCCTTTCCGTATTCCGTGAGCCGCTTGGCCTTTTCCAGGACCATGTCGGCGACCTGGGTGTGGCGTTGCGCCGGCTCGTCGAAGGTGGAGCTTATCACTTCGCCATTCACTGAGCGCTGCATTTCCGTAACTTCTTCCGGGCGCTCATCGATGAGGAGCACGATGAGTATTACTTCCGGCTGGTTCTCGGAGATGCTGTTGGCGATTGCCTGCAACAGCATGGTCTTGCCTGTCCTGGGCGGGGCGACTATGAGGCCGCGCTGCCCTTTCCCTATGGGCGTCATGAGGTTCATGATGCGGGTGGAGAGGTTACCGTCCTTGGTTTCCAGATTTATGCATTCGTCGGGGAACAGGGGCGTTAGGTTATCGAACAGGATTTTCTCTTTGGCCAGTTCGGGGTTATCGAAATTTATAGCTTCTACTTTGAGGAGGGCGAAGTAACGCTCGCTGTCCTTGGGAGGGCGTATCTGCCCTGATATTGTATCGCCTGTCCGCAGATCGAAACGCCGTATCTGCGATGGGGACACGTAAATGTCGTCCGGTCCGGGCAAATAGTTGGAGGAAGGTGCGCGCAGGAAGCCGAACCCGTCGGGCAGTATTTCAAGCACACCCTCGCCGAAGATGAGCCCGTTTTTCTGGGCCTGGGTTTCCAATATTTTAAAGATGAGTTCCTGCTTCTTGAGTCCGCTGATAGCAGGGATACCCATTTCCTTGGCTACCGTTGAGAGTTCTGAAATAGTCCTTTCCTTAAGCTCTGCGAGGTTCATCATTTCGGCAGTTGTCGTTTCCATGGTTTTTTCCCGTCTGTTCCTTTTAATGGTGTATTTAGTTTTTCCAACACGTACTGCTGTGCCGCCAGGCTCTTTGCCATCTGTTCTTTAAATTGAAGTAAATATTATAATTTAATCTCCCTCCGACTGTATGAATTTACCTGCTATGAGAATCTTCAGACGGCGACAGGCCGTTCTAAAGGGCGTGGGAATTGGTGGATGCCTCTCGGCTTATCGGGGAAGCCGAAAATACAAGGTCCATGACACTCCGATAAGCCCAAAAAACTGAAGTATATCAGTCATCCCTTTAATGCCAAAAGGCTCACGAAAATTCCCCCTCACTCTTCACATTGATGTGAGCAGATGACGGCAGGTAATAAAAGACGCCTCTCGTTTTCAGTATCTTAACGTGCGAAGACAGCGTAAGAGGATTATCCTTTTAGATTGATATTCTGCAGTGAGGGCTTACAGGAGCTTCCTTGTTAATTAAATATACCAAGACGGCATATAAATGTCAACTACCTTTTCATTACCCTTTGCGCTGATTTCTGAGCCCTTTGCACTATTATCGAATTCATATACTGATCAGGGGGTACTTATATTAACGGGGATTATTAAACCCTGCAGTCGAAACGTGTCGGCCGTTAGGAAAGGGCTGCCGGTTCGCTTTATGTATAGGTTATTTACAGATAGATTATAATAACTCGAAAAGGAAGTTCAACAAAAAAAGGTATTTCGTGATGGCGGAGCGATAAAAGGCCTTTGCAGGGGGTGAGTGCTTCGCTATATAATTCAATTAGTGAGCGGTTGTTTATTGGTGGGTTTAACAAAGGGGGAAGAGGATGATAAAAGGCATAGGTATGGATATCATTGAGATTGACAGAGTGGAAGGAGTAATAGAGAGGAGGGGCGACCGCTTCTTAAACCGCACTTATACTGCTCGTGAGATAAAGTATTGCCAGTCGAAGAGGGACTTTGTGCGATCGTTCGCCTGCCGCTTTGCGGCCAAAGAAGCGGCTATGAAGGCCCTGGGCACAGGCTGGAGTCGGGGTGTCAGGTGGAAAGATATAGAAGTGACCAACGCCTCCTCGGGCAAGCCTCAACTGACCTTTTACGGTCGGGCCAGGGAGATAATGGAGGAATTGGGGGCCGCTTCAGCCATGATTACCCTCTCTCACAGCCGCGATTATGCTGTGTCGCAGGTAATCCTGTTTTAAATCATTTATGCGGAGCCATTCCGGATTGATTATGCGATCAAAAACGATAGCAGATTGGTTTGTCGACTTTCTTATCGGCCCCTGCATGGGTCGAAAGCTCTCCACCCCTGAAGAGGTCGAGGGGTTCGAGGGGGCGGGGCAAAGCCGTCAGGATAAGGCCCGGATTTATAACAGGCTCAAGAGGCGGGTGCGGGTGTTGAACCTTGGCCTTGGCGGCGGACTGCTGGCGGTCTTGCTTTTCACCGGGCTCTCGGTCTGGCTGAGGGAGCTCCTGGAACCGGTTTCCGCTAACCCCTGGGTGCTTGTCTTTCTCTATTTTGTGATATTCATGGTCGCTGCGGAAATTCTTTCCCTTCCCCTGAGTTTTTACGGCGGCTACAAGCTGGAGCACAGATACGGTCTTTCTCAAGAATCCCTTCCCTCATTTTATATGGACGAACTGAAAGGCTTTGCCTTGAACATGGGCCTGGGCTTGGGGGCTGTGGAACTCATCTATTGGCTGCTGCGTTCGCTTCCAGATAGCTGGTGGCTGGCCGCTGCGGCGGCTTTCATCGGAATATTTGTGCTGATGGCCAACCTGGCCCCCGTGCTGCTCTTTCCCATCTTCTTTAAGTTCGAGCCGCTGGAAGATGAGGACCTGGTGCGGAGGATAACCCTCCTGGCAGAGAAGGCGCAAACGAGGATACGGGGTGTGTTCAAGATGAACCTGAGCCGCAAGACCAGGGCGGCAAATGCCGCCCTGGCCGGATTGGGGAACACCAGGAGGATAATTCTGGCCGATACACTGCTGGATAACTTTACCCGGGAGGAGATAGAAACCGTGGTCGCTCACGAACTGGGGCACCACGTTTTCCGCCATATTCCCCTGCTCATAGTTCTCCAGTCCTGCTTCACTGTGCTGGCCCTTTTCATCGCCCACAGAGTGATATCCTGGGGGGTAGGGTATCTTGGGCTGAAAGGCATTGGTGATGTGGCGGGACTCCCGCTGCTGTTATTGAGCCTGGCCGCCGTTTCGCTGGCCTTGCTCCCTCTGGTAAACTTCTACTCACGGAAGCTGGAAAGGGATTCGGACCGCTACGCGTTGGAGGCCACCGGCGACCCGCCGGCGTTCATAAGCGCCATGCGCAGACTGGCGTCTCTCAATCTGGCGGAGATGGACCCCCATCCCCTGGTAGAGTTCTTCTTTTACGGGCACCCCTCCATTTCTAAGAGGATCGGGATGGCAGAGGAATTTGCGGGGAAAGATGAAAGCGCCGCTCAGCCGTGATGGTCGAGGTGATGAATTATATTTGAAAAACGATGCACCAGGCATGATACGGGTCGATTATTTAACCTGCCCGGGAGACAGTGGCCGGGGTATAGGGGAGAGTGCCATGGAAGTAATAGAAGTTAAATCAGGGAAGAAGATAGAGTTTATCGACGTGTCGTCTGAAGTCCGGAGGGCGTTGGAGAAGATGTCCGCCGGTGACGGCCTCTGCCATCTCTACGTCCCGCATACAACCGCCGGGGTGACCATTAACGAGAACGCCGACCCGTCGGTGGTAAGGGATATACTGGATGCGCTGGACAGGCTGGTTCCCCTTTCGGGGAACTACAGCCATGCGGAGGGCAACTCCGCGGCTCACATCAAGTCCACGCTCGTGGGATGTCATCAGGCGGTGCCGGTAAAGGGGGGGAAGCTTAGCCTGGGAACCTGGCAGGGGATATTCTTCTGTGAGTTTGACGGGCCGAGGTCCCGAAATCTTTATGTGGAGTATGCACCATCTTCGGCGGAGGGGAGGTGAGGGAAAATTCAATTTGAGATTCTTGCAGACGTTCCTGCCTGGGAGTTTCTTCCTGCAGACTCCATAGTGAGGGATTACCTCCAGGGAGAAGAAAGGGCCCTCCGATTTTTCTCTCCATTAAGTACGGGGAACCTTTGTGAAGCTGTGGATGAGGTACAGAGGCCTGACAGGAACGAGACGACGGCGGCGCTTATGGAATATAACCGGAGCCTGGGCGCGCCGGAAGCGGCCCTGGATAATATACGCCGTGTGGGGGAAGAGAACGCCCTGATGGTCATGACCGGCCAGCAGCCGGGCGTGCTCACCGGTCCGCTGTATACCATATACAAGGCGTTGACCGCCGTTCAGCTTGCGGACCGGTTGAGGGAAGAGTTGGGGAGGGCGGTGATCCCGGCGTTTTGGGCCGCTACCGATGACCATGACTTTGAAGAAATCGCCGCCGTCCATACGCTGGACCAAAGCGGGAAACCCCTTCGCACGAAGCTCCCGGCTGAGATGGGAAAGGGCGGGGGTCCCGTGGGTTCGATCCCCCTCGATGAGAACGTTCGTCTGTTCCTCAGTCGCTTCCTGGACGCACTGCCGGATGGTGGTTTCAGCGAGGAGGTAGAGGCTCACCTTACAGCGTCATTTGAGAAATCGCTCAGCCTGGGAGACTGGTTTGCGAGATTGATGACCGGTCTCATGGGCGATTATGGGCTGGTTATGATAGACCCCACGGGGGCGGCGCTGAAGAGACTGGCCTCGCCGCTGTTCCAGAAGGTGCTGGATAAGCCGTTGATGGTCACCGAACTTCTGAACCACGCCGGCGATGAGCTTGAAGCATCCGGCTATCGGAGACAAATACACAAGTCGGAAGAGTTGTGTCCCTTCTTTCTCATCAACGGAGGGGTGAGGGAAAACGTGCGGTTGCAGGGCGAGGGTTTTCTCTGCTCCGGTCGGAAGTTCAGCGGGCCGGAGCTTAGGGCCATGGCCGAAGCGGAGCCTGAGCGTTTCAGCCCCAACGCTGCCCTCAGGCCAATCGTGTCCGACTACCTTTTCCCGGTGATCGCCTACGTGGGAGGGGCGGGGGAAACGGGATATTATGCGCAGCTACGGCAGGTCTACGATTATTTCGGCCTGCCCATGCCCCACGTACGATTGCGCATGGGCCTGACTCTGGTGGAGCCCAGAGTGCGCCGCGTCCTGGGGAAACTGGACGTGCACCCTCTAGAATTCAGGGATAAAGGGAAGCTGCTGGATAGGCTGATAAGGTCCAGACACAGCCTCACTTCCCCCTCGTTCTGGGATGAGCGGGTGGCTGCCGTTGGCGGTCTACTGGGCGAGATAAGGGAAGATGTAGCCGCGCTGGACCCCACGCTCTCTGACGCCCTGGATAAAACCATCGGCTCCGTGGAGGAGCGGGTAAGGAAGTTCGAGACGAAACTCATGAAAAGCCTGCGAAAGAGGGAGACGCTGCTCAGGGAACAGATAGACCTGGCGGAGGAAAATATTTTCCCGAACGG
>JAUXIQ010000090.1 GCA_030620925.1 Nitrospinota bacterium | reverse complement strand
TGGCGTTTCGCGTGGGCATGACGCAATCGAAAAGATCGATCCCCTGGGAGATGGCTTCCAGTGTGTCCAGCGGCGTGCCCACGCCCATGAGATAGCGCGGCCTGTCATGAGGAAGAAAATCCATGGTATGAGCAAGTATCTCGCGGGTGAGCCCCTTGGATTCGCCCACGTTGAGACCGCCGACCGCATAGCCCGCGAAATCCATGGCGATGAGCTCTCTCGAGCAGCGCTCCCTCAGGTCTTTGAACATCCCGCCCTGAACTATGCCGAAGAGGGCCTGGTCGCCCCGTACGTGCGCATCCCGGCTTCGCCTCGCCCATTTGAGCGTTAGCTCCATAGAGGCGAGCGCGGCTTCGCGGGTGGCCGGATAGGAGAGACATTCGTCCAGGACGGTGATGAAGTCGGCGCCCAGCGCTTCCTGCACTTCCACCGAATTTTCGGGGGAGAGGAACTGCCCGGAGCCGTCCAGGTGAGACTTGAAGTGCACCCCTTCATCGGTGACTTTGGCCAGATCGGCCATGCTGTATATCTGAAACCCGCCGCTGTCGGTCAGGATCGGTCCGTCCCAGTTCATAAACTTATGCAGACCGCCCAGTCCCTGGACGATCCGGTGGCCGGGCCTGAGGTAGAGATGGTAAGTGTTGCTGAGGAGCATCTGCGTGCCGTTCTCGACGAGCTCTTCGGGGGTCATGGCCTTTACGGTGCCCTGAGTACCCACGGGCATGAATAGAGGGGTGCGCACCTCGCCGTGGGGCGTGTGCAGGATTCCGGCCCTGGCTCGTGTGGTCTTATCCTGATGTATTAGCTCAAATCCGATTGACATGGCAGCCTGATTGCAAACGTCTGAAAGTGTGGATACAGGGAAGCATTGTATCATGCGGGAGGTAAGGGTCGGGCACAAAGTCGGGCGGAGTGAGCATCATGGGAAAGCTCACGTCACCCCGCATGAAACCGTGAGGACACGCTTTGATCCCGCTCCCGATCAAGGTTTAATCCAGGTAAAGGCGGGGGTTGCATTTTCCGGCCAGGCAGAGGACCTCGTAAGATGAGCCGCCGAAGGCCTCGGCTATGTCCAGGGCGGTTATCTCCTGGTCTCCCTGGCGGCCCATGACGACCACCTCGTCCCCCACGGATACCCGGCCCGCATCGGTTACGTCGGCCATGCTCATGTCCATGCAGACCTTGCCCGCCACGGGCACCTTGCGGCCGCCCACCAGCATCTGCCCCTTGTTTGCGAGAAGATAGCTATAGCCCTTGGAATAGCCGACGGGGATGGTGGCGATGCGGCTCTTGCGGCTGGTAAAGTACGTGCGGTTGTAGCTGATGGATGTCCCCTCTTCCCATTCCTGGAGGTGCACGACCCTGCTCACCCATCGCATCGCCGGCTTAAGATCGAGGTGCGAACCGACCCCCCGCGCCGGCGCTACCCCGTAAAGCATGATGCCCGCCCGCACCATATCCATGTGCAGGTCCGGGTTGTGGGCTGCGGAGGCGCTGTTGGCGCAATGGCAGGTCAAGTCTTTGAAACCCGCTTCACCGGCCAGGACGCGGAGCGACCTCAGCAGCTCCGCCTGTCCGGCGTTAAACTGCGCATCGCTCCCGTCGGGGTAGGCCAGGTGCGTGAGTAGACCCTGGACCTGAATGTTATCCATCTTCTTAAGCGCATCTAGAAAGGAGACCAGCTCCTCAGGTTTCAGACCCAGACGGCCCAGGCCGGTATCCACCTTGACGTGAACTTTCACCTGGCGGCCCGCCGCCCCGGCCCTTTGGGAGAGAGCCCGGGCTACCTGCGCCGAGAAGACCACCTGCGTCAGGTCGTGCTCGACCACGCCCTCCACCTGCTCCGGCGTTATCCCCCCCAGAACTAATATCGGTTCGCTGATGCCCTCCCGGCGGAGCTCCATGCCCTCGGAAACCAGCACCACGCCGAGCATCTCCACACCTTCGCCGACCAGCGCCCGGGCCACGGGCACCGCCCCGTGCCCGTATGCGTCTGACTTCACAACCGCCAGAGCCCTGCTCCCCCCGGAGAGGCAGGAGCTTATCCGGCGGTAATTATGGGCCACCGCACTCAGGTCGATCTCCAGAAACGCCGGATAATAGGATGTGTCCGGGTCGGTCATATCGGCTCGCTTCTCGGTGAATAGCTCTCGAACCTGGTGTACTGTTTAAGAAAGGTCAGGGGGACACTGCCCACCGGCCCGTTCCTCTGCTTGCCTATGATCACCTCCGTCTGGCCCTCCACATCCTCTCTGCCGTACACTTCGGCTCTGTAAATGAAGGCCACCAGGTCGGCATCCTGCTCGATGGCGCCCGATTCCCGCAGGTCGGATAACTGGGGCCTCGCTCCGGTCCGCTGCTCCACCGCCCTGCTGAGCTGTGACAGCGCCACCACGGGCACGTTAAGCTCTTTGGCCAAGCCCTTGAGGGAGCGGGTGATGTCCGCTATTTCCTGCTGGCGGTTGTCCACGTCGCCCCGTCCCCGCATGAGCTGGAGGTAATCGACGATGATCAGCCCCAACCCTCTATCCTTCTGCAGCCTGCGCGCCTTGGCCCTGATGTCCAGGGCGGTCAGGCCGGGCATATCGTCGATAAAGATAGGCGCATCCGAGAGAACACCGGCCGCCAGGGTCAGCTTGGGCCAATCCGTCTTTTCCAGGTAGCCGGAGCGCATGCGGGAAGAATCGACCCTGGCCTCCGAGCAGAGGAGACGCAGAGCTACCTGCTGGCGGGACATCTCCAGGCTGAATATCGCCACCGGATACTTATGATGCAGGGCCGCATGCTGGGCTACGTTCAGGGCAAAGGCAGTCTTGCCCATGCTGGGCCTGCCTGCGATAATTATAAGGTCCGAAGGCTGAAGCCCCGAGGTGAGGCGGTCGAAATCAGCGAACCCCGTGGGGACGCCGGTGACCAACTCCTTGCGCTCGAAGAGCTGCTCGATGGTCTTGAAGCTCTCTTTCAATACCTTGTTTATTTCGGTGAAGCTCTCTGAAACGCGGTGCTCGGCGATCTCGAAGATTTTCTGTTCGGCCTGATCCAGCATTTCATCCACGTCCTGGTTGCCTTCGTAGCTCTGGGAGACTATCTCCGTGGCCACGTTTATGAGCTTCCGCAGGACGGCCTTTTCCAGCACTATTTTTGCATGGTGGCGGACGTTGGCGGCAGTGGGCACCATGTTTACTAACTCCGCCAGGTAGGAGGCACCGCCAATTTCATCGAGATGGTCGTTCTTTTTAAGACGCTCTGTGAGGGTGAGTAGGTCTATGGGCTCGTTCTTTTCAAACAGCTCCAGTATGGCGGCGAAGACCTTCCGATGGGTCTCGCGGTAGAAACTGTCCGCGGTGATGACCTCCAGCGTCTTTAAGAGAGCATCGTTTTCCAGCAGGATGGAACCGAGGACAGACTGCTCCGCCTCGATGTTTTGCGGGATCAGTTTGCTGGAGGAAACGTCTGTGATAGCCACGTCACGCACCTCCTTCGATACAGAAGCCTGAGTTCTTCTCATGAAAGATTATCAGCCGCATGGAATGAGCTCACTCCTCTTCTTCTTTCACCACCTCTATCTTGACTTCCGTCGAAACTTCAGGGTGCAGCTTCACGAGAACGGTAAAGACGCCCAGATTCTTTATGGGATGGTCCAGGCTGATCTTCTTGCGGTCCAGCCCGATACCCTGCCTCTCGAGCACCTGGGCGATGTCGGCGCTGTTCACCGATCCGAAGAGCTTATCGCCCTCTCCGGATTTCATGGGAAAGGTACACACCACTTTCTGCAGCTTGTCGGCCAGTTCTCGCGCCTCTTCCACGCGCTTCTCTTCTTTCTTCCTGAAAAGACCTTTATCCTGCGCCATGGCCTTGATGTTTTCAGTGGTGGCCTGTGCGGCCAATCCCTTGGGGATGAGGTAGTTCCTGCCGTATCCGTTGGCCACGTTCACCACCTCGCCCGTCTCGCCCAGATTGGGCACGTCTTCTCTCAAGATCACTTTCATCTATTCCACTCCCTGCAAGTAAGTTATTCTATCCAATTAGAGAACGTAAATACCACTTTTAAATTATGACCGGTTGTCCTCGGCGGTTTTCCTGATCTTCCTGAAATCCGCCCAGGTATCAAACAGACCCACGCATGCCACCAGCAGGGCAAGGTAGGCGTTGAAAAAGATGAAAATATATACGGGGACCCTTAACAGAATCGACAGATTCCATTTCTTGAAGAAAAAGCCGGTGATGGCAATCCCCTGGAGGAAATAAACAAACAGCATGATCACCACCAGGTTGACTCCCAGCGTCCTGCTAACGCCAAAGGGAACAACCGCCATTGTCCCTCCGATTATGAAGAACCAGACGTAATGCTCTGAGGCGGCCCACGTGGAAAGGGTGCCGGGATTGAACGACCCCAGGCCGGCGAAACCCTTGCTCAACTTGTTGGCGGTCAGGTAATTCAGCAGAGCCCCGAGTGCTGCTACCGTGATGAGCAGGGCGGGAAAAGCCCTGGATATGACCACCTCCATCAAGGCTATGAAGTGCCCCATTCCTTTGAGATGCCGGGGGTCCACCCCTCCCTGGGATGAAAGCTGCCCTGCATCACCTCTCATCTGGGCGACAAGCCTGGCGGGCACTTCCAAAAGGCTGCCGGCGCCCAAGGGAGGATTCAGGGCCATGGATATGAGAGCGATTGAAACAGATACTGCCACGCATAATATGACAATCATGTTAAAGGACATTTTGCGTCTCAATGTTTCGGCCATGATCATGGCCACCGCTCCGTACTCGATGAGGTATGGCAGGTTGGAATCCCCGCGAGAAAACGCCATCATCAGGACGGCGATGGCACCCAACGCCAGGAGACCTATTCTGAACCCGTTACCGAGCGAGATGAGGATGAGAGGCGCCTTCAGGAAAAAGTAGAATAGTATGCTCAGGGTAGGCAATGCGGAGGCGGCTAACATCAGCAGCGAAGCAAGAACGGTGAGCGCCGCTATTCCAGCGAAAGAATTAATGGCCGACTTTCTATCCACACTCTCGTTTCCCGGAACGTGAACTGTGCTCTGCCATGGTGATTGCACCTGGTTTGCGCGCATCTCGGCCTTGTTTCAATAATGCTGGTTAACCCTATAGGTCTTGCTGCGAATCAGTTCTCACGGCGGGGCGGCGGACCTGCAGACAGTATGCTCCACCTTCCCTCTCTGGTCCGGCCCCGGCTGCGGCTTCTTTCCACAGCTCGAGACGACCGAACAAATTACAAGGCCGCGTCGCCTGCAGACCGGGGGTTACTATTTCTCCACGGTATAAGGCATGAGGGCTATACTGCGCGCCCTCTTTATGGCAAGGGTCAATTGTCGCTGATGTTTGGCGCAGTTGCCTGATATCCTGGCGGGGATAATTTTGCCCCTTTCCGTTACCAGGCTCCGAAGGCGTTTGAGGTCCTTATAGTCTATCTGCATAACCTTATCGGCGCAGAACCGGCAAATCTTCTTCCTCAGATACCTTTTTCTTCTCCCTCTTCCGCTGCCTTTCCTGGCCTGGCCCCGTTTGAACATTTTATAAGTAGCTCCAGTTAACTTGTCGAGCAATATAGCAATAGATTAGTAAGGGTGAGTTAACTCTCTCTCGCTCCCTATCCGCCCTACTCAGAAAGGTACGTCTTCTTCACCCGCATGCTGGGGTTCGCCGCTTTCCTGGGGTTCCTGCTCTTTTCCCTTGGGGAGAAACCTCACGGTATTGGCCACCACCTCATGTTTGCTTCTGGTCTGGCCCTCATCGCTCTCCCAGGTGCGGTAACTCAGCCTCCCCTCCACCAGAACTCCGCTTCCTTTGGAGAGATACTCGTTGCAGTTTTCGGCCTGCTTCCCCCATACGGTTACATCCACGTAGCAGACATCATCCTTCCACTCCTCGCCCTGGCGGTACCTGTTATTGACAGCCAGGCGCAGGGTGGCCACGGCAGTGCCGCTTGGAATGTAACGGAGCTCCGGGTCGCGGGTAAGATTCCCCATGAGGATTACCTTATTAAATCCAACCATCAGTTGGGCTCCTCTTGTTGCGTTGCTTCTATTTCAGCATCGCTTTCCTCACCCACTACTTCCTTCTCTTCTTCCTCTTCTTCTACCTTCTCTTCGTCTTTCGTCTCTACCTTCTCTTCATCTTTCGTTTCTACCTTCTCTTCGTCTTTCGTTTCTACCTTCTCTTCGTCTTTCGTTTCTACCTTCTTTTCATCTTTCGTTTCTATCGATTCTTTAGCAACGGGCGCTTCTTCCCTAAACTCTTCCGGCTCCATTTCCACCTTTATGGGCTCGCCCTTTTTGATACGTATGGTGATATACTTCATCACGTCTTCCGAATGTCGACAATTTCGCTCCAGTTCATTCACTATATCCGCGTTGCCGTCGAAATGTATGAGAACATAGTATCCGTATCTTTCCTTGTTCACCTTGTAAGCGAGGCGTTTTTTGCCCCAACGCTCGATGTTTTTTACCTCGCCGCCCTGTTTGATCATATTTTCCAACCATTCTATAGTCCGGTCGATATCTTCATCGCTCAGGTCGGGCCTGAAAATGTATATAGCTTCATACAACCGCATTCAGTAAACCTCCAAATATAAATCCGTTCTTGACCACCGAATAAATAGTATCCATTCCGATAAATTTTCAGGGGTCATTTTCCGAGGAGGATAATCCGAAGCAAAGCGTAAATTGTAGAAATCATTATATTTTGCGCCTGGCTTTGCTCTTTTCCAGTGTGTTAAACTATCACACGCTACTACTTAAATCAAATTAAATCAAGTTTATTCTTTCCGGCAGGAACGGTAATGGACTCACCGGAAATAATCACTCTGAAATCTCCGGCTAAAATCAACCTGCATCTCAGGGTACTGCATAAACGGGCGGACGGCTACCACGAAATCGCTACCTTCTTCCACGCCATCGACCTCTCTGACGAAATGGAGTTTCGCCTCGAGGAACGCGGTATCCACCTGGAAACATCCGGGCACCCTGTCCCTTCAGGCGAGGATAACCTGGCCTACAGGGCGGCGGCAATTCTCATGGAGGAATATCGGCCCGGAAAGGGGGTGCATATCACCATCAGGAAACGCATACCCGTAGCAGCCGGGCTGGGGGGAGGGAGCAGCAACGCCGCCACCGCCCTCTCGGCACTCAACCGGCTGTGGAATCTCAAATTAAAGCGTGAAAAACTCTTCGAGCACGCCGCCTCCCTGGGCTCAGACGTCCCCTTTTTCCTCTCAGGCCCTGCCGCCCTGGGAAGAGGACGGGGCGAAATATTAAGCGAAGTGCTTCCGCTGGGAGGCATTCCCCTGCTGCTTGTGATACCACGTTTTCAGGTAACGGCAGCCTGGGCTTACTCCAATTTAAATTTAAGGTTGACAAACCCAT
>JAUXIQ010000094.1 GCA_030620925.1 Nitrospinota bacterium | reverse complement strand
CCCCTTAACCCCATGGCTTCCAGCCCGTAGCAGGTGATGGCTTTATTCAGGCGCACGGACGCTTCGGGCACCATGGCGATGCGCTCGGCTAATTTTTTAACCCTGGACATCAGCTCATCGTGGGGCACCACCTCATTTATCACTCCTATCCTGAGGGCCTCCTGGGCGTCGAAGTGGTCTCCGGTCAAAGCGTAGCGGTTCGCCGACTTCCATCCCGCCAGGGCGGCGAAGAGGAAAGTAGTGTTGTCTGTATGCCGGATTTCGGGCTGGGCGAAGACGGCCTTATCGGAAGCTATGGTTATGTCGCAGGCCAGGGAGTACCAGAAGCCGCCTCCCATGCACCATCCGTTAATGGCGGCTATGACCGGCTTGCCCAAATACCAGAGGTGCATGAGTTTTTGCACGTTCCCCATAGTACCCAGGTTTGAGCCCCACCAACCCTTCAGATATTCACCCGGATATTTACCTTCGGGCTCGAAGGACTGCCCTTCTCCGGCCAGGTCGTAACCGGCGGAGAAAGCCCGGCCGGAACCGGTGAGGATTATGACCCTGACCTCGGAGTCTTCATCGGCGCGGTCCAGGGCGAGGTGCAGCTCTTTCTCCAGCGCGGGGCTGATGGCGTTGACGGTGTCGGGCCGGTTGAAGGTGATGGTGGCGATCACCCCCTCCTTCTCATAAAGAATGTTTTCGTATTCCATAATTACCTCCCATGGGCAAAAGGTGAGTCCGTCTGCCCCTTTCACAAGGGGTAAGTTCGCATATACGGGTTACAAGGAAAGAATGCCTCTATCGATCATGTTATCAGGGTATGAGTCTCAAAGGGCGATCTGTTACAAGAATAGATGAGGCAAAATTAAGGTGTCATGCCGGAAATATGTTCGTTCAACATCGCTGCGGTCGCCGGAGAAGGGTTTTTCATGGTGGCCTGTTCTTTCTCCATCGGCCTCTTATTAAGGTAAAAGCCTCATGATTTATGACTATTGGTGAATCGATTAAGCGATTTCTATGAGCTGGATATCAAATGTAAGGTCTTTTCCGGCCAGAGGATGGTTGGCGTCCAACGTCACGCTGTCGTCAGTGATTTCGGCTACCGCAACTATAATTGTTGGACCGTCGGGCTGACGCATCTTAAACTGCTGCCCCACTTCCGGGTCCAGGTCATCCGGGAATTGATCCATCTCTATATCTATGACCAATTCCTGGTGGTGTGGGCCGTACGCTTCGTCCGAGGGGATTTCTACGGTTTTCGATTCGCCTTCATTCATCCCCACCACGCCTTGCTCAAAGCCACGGATTACCTTGCCTCCACCTATTTTAAATTCCAGTGGGTCGTCGTCCTGAGAAGTGTCAAATATCTCGCCGTCCTCCAACTTGCCCGTATAGTGGACTTTAACGGTATCTCCCTCTTTTGCCTGAGCCATGTCCTTTCCTTGGCTTTTTTGTTGATGGAGTTAAAGGAACATATCTGACAGATTCTCCTGAACCCACTGGCAGAACGGTTGCTTTAAATAGGGGGTTACTTACCATATTAGACCGGCTATTACAATGCCTAAGGCGCTCTGTACACAAGTTTTATTTCCTCCGGCGCGCGGGCTTGGCGTCAGGCCTTGAATTGTCGGTTGTGAGAGGTAGAAGATTATTGTAGTATTTCGGAAAGAGAGTTTATCGCTTGGTAGAGTTTGGATGGTAGAAATTGTTAACGGATGTCTGAAAATAACGGGTGTAATCGTATTCGTTGCTTTATTGAGGGAGGAGAGGAGATTGCTCAGAGCCGCGTTTATGATTACTATGATATATCTTATTCTTATGTTGTTGCCGGTCGCCGCCGGTGCTCGTCCGCCGCAGGGTAATTGGTGGGATAGTGAGGAAGTAAGGGAGTCTCTTCAACTCACTGAAGAACAGGTCGAGAAGATAAAGAAGATAGTAACTGAGGCTCGGAAAGAGATGATGGAATTGCGCGGTGAATTCGATGAGAAGAGCAAGCAGTTAAAAAACCTGATGGATATAAAAACAATGCGGAGGTCGCCTGAAGAAGAGATGGGCGGGTTGCTGAATGAAGTTCAGACTATACGCAACAGGATAGAAAAGGCCAGTTTCATTATTATGGTGCGGACACTCAAAATACTCACCGATGAACAGGCGGCGAAGCTTTCGGATAAACAGGAAGAGATGCGAAAACGGCTTCTGGATAAGTTTCCGCGGAAGCGGGATCCTCAGTCGAAGCCGCCGCTGCAGCAGAAAGAGGGGGAATAATGAGCCGTTTTATGATGTGGAGCGGGTAATGGAAGATAGAGAAGATAAAATAGACAGGGTAACATTTTTTAAGAAAGGGTTCTTCATGCTGGTCGAACCCTTCATGGAAGTCATTGACGGAGTTACGAAAGTACCCATACCGCGCGGTCTGCGACCCCCTGGAGCGGTGGAAGAATCTCTGTTTATCAGTCTGTGCACCAAGTGCGACGATTGCATCCAGGCCTGCCCGCAGTCTTCAATAAGGTCGGCATCCACAGTCGATGACGTCCCCGAGGGGACGCCCTTGATCTTTCCGGAGGAAGGGCCCTGCTACCTCTGCGATTCGCTCTACTGCGTGGAAGCCTGCCCGGAGGAGGCCCTTCAATGGGTGGAAAAGAAAGAAATACGCATGGGCATCGCGAGGGTAGACAGGGATAAGTGCTTCAGATGGAAGCGCGAAGACCCCTCCTGCGATTACTGCTACACCAGATGCCCCTTCCCGGGAGAAGCCATCAAGATGGTCAAGAAAGGGGGCCCAATGGTGATGAAGGATGTCTGCGTGGGCTGCGGGCTTTGCGAGTACTACTGCGTGACCGGCGAAAAGGCGATCACTATCCTCCCCAGGCGCGTTACAAAGGAATGATGGCCCGATCAAAACCTGCAGGGCCTTCCGGGAGGTTAGCCCGCCTCTCTCCCGCCATTGGCGGCGTGAAACTGTTAGGAAAATATCTCCTGACCCATGGTCGCGTCTGGAAGGTGCTCCTACGAGATAGAAATCCCGAGGCGTAGATTGTAGGAGCGGCATCTTGCCGCGATGAGTTCTTTATGTTCGCTTCTTCCTAAAATTTTGCGCATGATGCGTGATAAATACTATAAACCGCTGTGGGTGTGTCAAACATACCCGGCTCTGTGTTTCGTCATGGTATTTTCCAGAAGGCGGGATCAGCGCCGGTGGATTTGACCATCTCCTTAAGGGGAACATGTATATCTTTAAGCGGGTCCATAATTTTTTAGGAAAAAATGAGTAGGGCACCTGTTTCTTCGATGGCTGAAAACGACCCTATCGCCGCGGGGAGCGATTATCGCTGGTTGTTTGCCTTCTGCCTCACCATGGTCTTGATCACGCTCCCCTACGGTAATTACAGCCCTATCCTGCCCATACTTCAGGAAGAATGGAGTATGAGCAACAGGGCGGCGGGGCTTATCCACACTGCGCTCAGGGCCGGTTACGTCATATCCGTTCTGATACTGATACCCCTT
Source organism: Nitrospinota bacterium (assembly GCA_030620925.1). GTDB lineage: Bacteria > JAUXIQ01 > JAUXIQ01 > JAUXIQ01 > JAUXIQ01 > JAUXIQ01. Next base: position 3,688 of record JAUXIQ010000094.1, on the reverse strand, counting down.
ACCGACCGATACAACGCCAGGAACATTTTTCTTTTTTCCGTCGCGGGTCTGGCGGTTTCCAACCTCCTCTTTGCCTTTATGGCCAAAGGTTTCCTCTCCGGAGCGATTCTGAAAGGACTTTCCGGGGCCGGCAACGGCGGCATCTACATGCCCGGAATGCGCATGGTGGCCGAGAGGTTTCCCCATGAGAAGCGCGGGCGGGCCATAGGTTTCTACGTGGGCGCTCATATAATCGGGAGTTCGCTGTCTGTATGGCTGGCGGGCAACGTGGCGGCTGCAATAGGGTGGCGGGAGGGGGTATTGATCACTGCGTTGGGCGGCCTGGCAGGCGGGATTATAGCCATATACGTTCTAAAGGGCGTTAAGAGGACGGTGATTGAAAGGGTTAAAGGCGGAAAACGCAGAGAGGTATTTAAAAATAAACCCGCCCTGCTGGTCATTACCGGATACACGGCGCATAACTGGGAGCTTCACGGTATGCAGGGCTGGCTGCCCGCCTTTTTCACGGCGGCCTTTCTCTGGGCGGGGGCTTCGAGTGTTTCGGCAACCAGGATGAGCGCCAACTACGCTTCGCTGGTATTGCTCCTGGGGGCGGCGGCCATCATGCTGGGGGGCATCATTTCCGATAGATGGGGCCGCACGAGGACGGCCATCATATTTTTGGTGGCAAGCATAGGCTGCTCTTTGGTCTTTGGCTGGATGGTACACAGCTCGCTTGCCATTCTGCTCCCGCTGAGTTTCGCCTACGGATTTTTCATCATCGGTGAATCGGCGGCCTATTCCACAGGGTTGACCGAAGTGGTTTCTCCAGCCCATCTGGGTTCGGCGATGGCCGTCTACTCATTTATAGGTTTCACCGCCTCTGGTATAGCGCCCTGGGTCTTCGGGTGGGTGATGGATCGCACCTCGGAACAGCAAGTGGCCTCGCAATACGCCTCTCTCCATAGCTGGGGCTATGCCTTCCTCTCTCTGGGGCTGGTGGCGGTGGTGGGGCTCATAGCGATGGTCTGGTTGCGGAGGCTGCCCGAGAGCGAGAAGATGGCGGGCGGGAAAAGGTAATCATAGAGCCCGGTCTCCCGCATGTTTAGAGGCCGTTTCTCCTCCGCTATTTTGCCAGGGTCTGAAAGGAGTCTATGATGGTCTGGCGCATCGTTCCGGGGGTGAAAACCGCGGTGATGCCCATCTGCTTCAAGGGATCGACGTCCTCAGGAGGGATGACACCGCCCAGGATGAGCTTGACGTTCTCCATCCCTTCTTCCTTGAGGTTCTGAACGAGTTTCTCGGAATAGTAGAAGTGTTCTCCACCCAGGAAGCTCAGGCCGATGAGGTCCACGTCTTCCTGGCGGGCGGCGCTGATCACGCGCGCCGGGGTGTTGTAGAGACCGGCGTAAACGACCTCGAAACCCGCGTCGCGCAGCCACTTGGCGACGATGGTTATGCCGTTGTCATGGCCGTCCAGCCCCATCTTGGCCAGCAGCACCTTGGTTATCGTTTTTTCAGCGGGCGGCATGATTTTTCTCCTTTTATTTGAAATCAGACTGGTATCTCGAAGTTCTCGGCCCTGCGCAGGGCATCAGAAATTTCTCCCATGGTGGCTCCCGCCTCAACGGCTTCCATAATGGGGGCGAACAGGTTGGCCTCCTTATCCCCCTCGGCCTTCTGGTAAAGCTGCTCCAGCACGCGTTCGACGGGGCCCTGGTCGCGCTCTTTTTTGTATCGCTCTATATATTCGATCCTCTGCTGCTGCATATCCGAGGAAGTACGGAATATTTTTATCTTTACCTCCTCGTCTTCTTCGCGGAAGGTGTTCACGCCTACTGAGAGCCGCTCACCATCTTCCATTTCGCGGGCGTATTTGTGCCTGGCGTCGCGAATCTGTTCCTCGACCCATCCATCGAGGAAGCACCGGATGAAACCCCCTTTATTCTGGATGGTGTCCATGATTTTCAGTATTTCTTCCTCCGCCCGGTCGGTCAGCCATTCCACGAAGTGCGAGCCGCCCAGTGGGTCTGCGGTTTTCACCACGTTGGTCTCGTAGGCGATAATCTGCTGAGTCCTGATGGAGAGTTTGTGGGACTCTTCGGTGGGCAGCGAAAAGGCTTCGTCGTAAGAAGTAGTGTGGATGGACTGCGTGCCGGCCAGGGCCGCGGCCAGAGTCTGGACGGTCGCACGCACGATGTTGTTCAACGGCTGCTGTGCGGTGAGAGGCAGGGCGGCGGTCTGGATGGCGGTGCGGAACCAGCAGCTCCTCTCATTTTGTGCTCCGAAGCGCTCCTTCATTATGCGGGCCCAGATGCGGCGCATGGCCCTGATCTTTGCGATTTCCTCGAAAAAGTCGAGATGGGCTGCTGTGAAGAAAGCGATGCGGGGTGCGAAATCGTCTATTGCCAGCCCTCTGTCCAGGAGCCGCTGTACATAGTCGGCGCCCAGTGATAGAGCGAAAGCGCCCTCCTGGAAGGCGTTGACGCCGGTCTCCCGGATGTTGTAGGCGTTGATGTTCACAATATTCCACTTAGGCATGTTCCTGACGCAGTATTCCATGGTGTCCAGGCCGATCTTAACCGCCTGTTCGATGGGGAAAAAGTGGGTGGCGGCCTGGAAGGCGGGGCCCGCCAACTGGGTGATGGGACAGTTCATGATGGTGCCTATGAGACTGCTTTCCGGGATGCCCTGCTTGCGGGCCATGAGGAGGTACATGGCCGTGATGACCGCCGAGTAAGGTGGCTGCACGATGAGGGTGGTGCTGACCTTGTCCAGGGGTATGTCGCGGAACAGCTCCTCCATGTCTTCGTAAGTGGTTACCGAGGTCCCCTGCAGGCCCACGTCTCCTCTGGCCAGCTCGTGGTCCGGGTCCAGCCCCAGCTTGCTGCCCATATCGGTGTCTACGTTGAGCCCGGTCTGCCCCTGCTCTAACAGGTAGAGCAGTCGTGCGTTGCTCTCCTGTGGTGTGCCGAAGCCACTCTGCTGGCGGCGCGTCCAGAAGCGTTTTCGGTACATTTCCCTGTGTATGCCGCGTGTGTAAGGGTATTCTCCGGGAGGAGATTCTTCCCGGGGAGCGTCTTCGGCGGTGTAAAATTCCTTTAGCTCCACGCCCGAGAGCGTGCGGTAGTTGGGCGGTCGCTCTCCTTCCAGATAACGCTGATATATCTTTTCGTCCTGACTCATCGCCCGTTTCCTCTTCTTGTGGTGTTTTTTGCCTGGACCCTGCGGTCCATGAATTTCGGCCACAATTCTAACACAGGAGCAGGGAATTGCAATTCCTTTGATTGTTTCTAAGGATATCAGTGATTTAGCTTTCATGGAATTTCATAAGAATAGACATTATCTATTTTTCACGGTTCAGAAGCTATTCACTTTAACGTTTGACACATAAGCGCTTTTTTCCTATACTCGTCAACACTCAAAAGGGATTTCTTGCCACTTCACCAAATTAAAGCCATTAAAGGAATAGCAAGAATCAAGAACAGTGAATTCTTGGCTCTTAATAAGATGCTTATAATCTTTCCGTTGTATTAACTTTATAATAGGTACACGAAGATGTTTACAGTTAAAGATAATAATCATGATTAAAAAGCGGAATGGAGACTATGATGGCAGATAATATTACGAATGAAGGCCGAAAAGCCCGTAATAGATTGGATGCAATTCAGTCTGATTCAAAGGTTATATTAGAAAAATTGGATAATGT
>JAUXIQ010000150.1 GCA_030620925.1 Nitrospinota bacterium | reverse complement strand
TTACTGGGTCAGGAGTGCGACGTCAGAATAGCCGCTGAGCACGCCGAACTGGGTATCTCCGAGACCATGTGGAACCTCCCCGCCTACTGGGTGGTGGACCTCACCCGACAGCTCAGCCTGGGCCACGCCCTGGAGATAGTCCTGTGGGGGGACAAGAGGATAACCGCGCAGCGTGGCTACGAGATAGGTTGGATTAACCGCGTGGTGCCCAAGGAGAAGCTCATGGAGGAGGTTAATGAGTGGGCGGAGCGAATGTGCTACCTGGGCCCGCGATGCGTGCAGAACCTGAAGGAGATTCTATATCGTGGTTTCTACATGCCGCCTTCGGAGGGACTGGCCTTCGCCCATGCGTTGGAGCAGAACCTGTTCGGCATGGAGGATACCGTTGAAGGCCCCAGGGCATTTACTGAACGCAGGAAAGCGAATTTCAAAAACGCGTAATATCTTAGCCGGTCGGCTCGACGGGCGAGCCATACTCCCCCGCGTTTTAATCTGCGCATAGCAGTGTGCCCCCCCAGGCTGAGAACCCCCCGGTTGAAAGGAGCCGGGGGGGCAAAAGAGGTGCGAATGCAAGTAAGGTCGGAGACCTTGGATATAGCCTACCGCAAGAAGGCCACCCTGGTGGTGATGCTCAGCTCTTTCCTCCTCGTGTTTCATTTCACGGTGATAAGCGTTTCTTTCCCTCAGATTCAGACCGCCTTCGGCGTCGACATGGAGACCATCAAATGGGTCTTGACCGCCATGCTGGTCAGCACCAGCGTACTCCTTCCCCTGGCCGGCTGGCTGGGCCGGGCGGCGGGCCTCAGGAATATGTTCTTTTTGGGTTTTTTGATCTACACTATCATGACTTTTCTGAGCGGAAGCGCCTGGAGCATAAACGCGCTCATCATATATATGGTCATACAGGGGGTGGGGGCGGGTATTCTGATGTCGATGGCGGTGGCCATGGTGGCAATCCTCTACCCGGCCGAGGAGCGGGGCAAGGGGATGGCCTACTGGAGCATTGCCAACAGCCTGGGGGGTTCAGTCGGGCCGCTTTTGGGAGGTTATGTAGCGGACAATTTCAGCTGGCGGCTCATATTTTATATTAACACGCCGCTGGCGTTGTTTGGCCTCGTCGTATGCGTTCTCTTCCTGAAAAAAGACGTTGACAGGGTCGTAGAAAAGTTCGATTACGTCGGCTTCGCCCTGATCTCACTAGCCATCGTTACCCTGCTTCTGGCGCTGAGCGAGGGGAGAGTTGAGGGGTGGAACTCCAACTACATACTCGGTTTGCTTACCACTTTCGTTATATCTTTCGCTGCGTGGATATTCGTGGAAATGAAAGCTGAGCGCCCTCTGGTGGAGTTTGCGCTGTTCAAGGACAAGTTTTTCGTGGCGGGGACCATAATTACTTTTATAATCGGCATCAGCCTTTACGGCACGAACTTCCTCATGCCCCTCTTTATGCAGAAGGTCCTGGGATACAGTGTGCTCCGCTCGGCGGTGATTATAGTTATAGGGGTTATGATTTCCGTTTTCTTCGGCCGCATGTCCGGCCCCATAGCCGATAAGTACACCCCCCGGCTTCCATTGCTGATAGGGATAACCCTCTGGGCGCTCTTCTGCTATGCCTTCAGTTTCAATGATACCCGGGTGAGCTTTACGGCCCTGGGTCTGGTGATGGTGCTTCGCGGGGTGGGTTACGGCCTGTCGCTTCCTCCCATGATGTCCGGGGCGCTCACCACCCTCTCCGCGCGGCTCACTACCATGGCCTCGGGAATGCTGAACCTCTCCTTTTCCCTGGGTGGTATGTTCTCAATAGCCGTACTGGGAACGCTGCTGGATAAGCAGGAGCTCATCCATTACGCGAATTATGCGTCAGAGCAAAATTATAGCTCGCCGGCCACGATGAGCGCCATTTCGCAGCTTCAATCCTTCTTCTCAAGCATCGGCCACGCACCTGCAAACGCTAAAGGTCTGGCCATTTCCGTTCTGGAAGGGGTGGTAAGGCGAGAAGCCGTGGTGAGCGCATTTCAGGACGGCTTTATCTTTATCACGCTGGCAACCCTTATAGCACTGGTGCCCGCCGTGCTGATGGGCAAGGCGCGGCGCGAAAGGTGAACACTTTTCGCACCTCCCTCGTAGAGACAATTCATGTCCCGCGCCGCGGGATGTCTCTAGATAAGGGGTTGTTACTACAATTCGTCGCGCAGAACACGCTTCAGTATTTTCCCCTGGGGGTTTTTGGGTAGAGGGGTGTCCCTGAATTCGTAGGTGCGGGGGACTTTGTAGGAGGCCAGTCGCTGGCGGCAGAAATCGTCAAACTCCTCTTCGGTGGCGCTCTCCCCTTCTTTGAGCACTATGTATGCCTTGGCCAGTTCCCCCTTAACGGCGTCGGGAGCCCCTATGACGGTGGCTTCCAGGACTGCTGGATGGGAGTAGAGGACGTCTTCTATCTCCTTCGGGTAGATGTTGAATCCGCCGGTTATGATCATGTCCTTCAGCCGATCCACGATGTACAAGTAGCCGTCTTCATCACGGCGCGCCAGGTCGCCGGTGTGCAGCCAGCCGTTTCGAAGGGTCTTGGCGGTCTCCTCGGGTTTGTTCCAGTATTCTTTCATTATCAGCGGCCCGCGCATAATAAGCTCACCCACTTCACCGTGAGGTACTTCATTGTCGTTTTCATCCACGATCTTTACATCTATGCCGTCCGCCGGAATGCCGCAGGAGCCCTCCTTGCGTTCCCTATCGAGGCGTTCTATTGAACACCCGCCGCAGGACTCCGTTTGCCCGAACCCTTCGAGGATGGTCATGTCGAACTTTTCTTCTATTTCACGCATTACGGGCACGGGCACGGGCGCTGCACCCACCACTCCCAGTCTAATTTTGCTCACGTCGTGCCTTGAGGCGTCATAGGAATCCAGCAGAAACGAATACATGGTGGGCACGCCGTAAAAAACCGAGACGCCGTATTTGCTGAAATCCTGCAGGACCGCCTCCGGGTCGAAGCGCTCGTGAATGACAACCCCCCTGCCGCCGGCGTAAAGGTGGCCCACGAAGACAAGGACGGCGAACAGGTGGAAAAATGGCAGGGCGCACAGGGTGCAGTCTTCTTCCAGGAAATAACCGAAATCGGAGATCGCGGAAACGGTGGCGATAATTCCGTTATGGGGAAGCACCGCGCCCTTGGGGCTGCCCGTGGTGCCTGAGGTATACATTATCTGCGCCGCGTCGCCGGGTTTTATCCCTTTGTCACCGATGCGCTCTGAACCTTCTGCGATCTCAGCGTAGGGGATGGTGTCGGGGATCGTTTCAGGGCTCACCATAATCACCCCCTCCAGGGAGGACATGTTGGCTCTGGTCGCCTCCACCCTGTCCCTGAAGATGTCTGAGGTGATGAGATATTTCGCTCCTGAGTCGTTGATTACGTATTCGATTTCCCTCTCGATATACAGGGGGTTCAGCGAAACGGATATGCCGCCGCTCTTCCAGATACCGTAATAGGATTCCACAACTTCGTGACAGTTGGGTAGAAGTATCCCCACCCGGTCTCCCTTTCCCACGCCGATCTTTTCCAGGCCTTTTGCTATAACGTCGGTCTTCTCATGAAACTCCTGATAGCCGACTTTCCGGTCTTTGAAGTAGTATATCGGTTTGTCCCCGAAGCGCTCGGCACGCTCCTTGAGCAGACCGCCTTGCGTGTATACCAGAGCATCCTCCATGCCCATAACGGTTTTCCTCCTCGAGTCTCGGTGGTTATGAAAAAGCAGATGTATCCCGGGGTAGAGGTTTATTCTTAAGCAGACACAAGATTATAGTTAATGTGTTGCTCCATGCAAGTGTTTTTACCTCGAGTCTGAGAAATTCAATCGGGTTCATAAAAAAGGGCGGCGAAAAATCGCCGCCCTTTTGGACGTTTTACATTCAATTTCAGCAGGGTATCACCAGGTAAGGGAGATTATGTCATGGGGGCAAACCTCTTGACACGTCTCCCCTATCTTATCCTTGCAGCGCTGGTAGCCGGGGCAGCGATAGCCTATCTGCCGGATGAGATCGTCTTTTATCATGGCTACTTCCCGGTCGTAATCGTCCTCTTCTATCATGAACAGTTCTTCGGGGCATACGTCGACGCATTTGCCGCAACCGTCACACACGTCCTGATCGATGCTGATGCGGTAATCGCCGCTGGCGTCTGTATAACCGTAGTGCACTAACATCCTGCACCTCGTTTCCCATCGGCTTTATAGCGGCCTCACTCTCACCGTCTGCCAGAGAATAAGGCGTTCGGTGTAAATCGAGCAACCGCTCTTTACGTCTGAGCAGTGGCCTCTTTTTCCATCTGTTTCTCGTACCGTTCCCTGGCGAACACGGCCGCGCCCAGGGCGCCTACTATCTGTGGTTCGAAGCATATCTGGGCTTTCATGTTCACCAGTTCTTCCACCCGCTCGACAACGCCTTTGTTCTTGGCGATGCCGCCGCTGATGACGAACTCGTCTTCTGCGCCCACTACGTTGATCTGCGTCTTCACCCGCTTGGCCGTGGCCTCACACAGGCCGGCCAGCACGTTCTCCACGGGCAGGCCCTTGCGCACCAGAGACAGCACCTCCGACTTGGCGAAAATGACGCAGATGGTGCTGATTACGGGAACCTCATGCTCCTCCTTGATGTGCAGAGAGAGCGGGCCGATTTCCTCCAGCTTTATGTTCAGCAGGTCGGCCATAACTTCCATGGACCGGCCGGTACCCGCGGCGCATTTGTCGTTCATGTGGAACTTTTTGACTTTTCCCGTCTCGTCGCACTTTATGGCCTTGCAGTCCTGCCCGCCCATATCCAGTATGGTGCGCACGCCTGGGAAGAACCAATTGGCCCCTTTCGCGTGGCAGGATATCTCCGTGATGTTTTTCTCAGCGAAAGGGACTATAACACGACCGTAGCCTGTCGAGACGATGTAGTCCATGTCTTCTATCTTCAGGTCGTTTCCCTTACTTCCGGCATCCTCAAGAGCCACGTCCATGGCCGCCTGGGCGGTCTGAGCGCTGTCCGGTCCGGTCCTGATGACGCTGTAGCCTAGAATCTCGTTATCCTTAAGGATCACCACATCGGCGGAGAGAGAGCCGATATCGACACCAGCAGTGATCATTAGTTTCCCCCTTTCTTTTCTCTGGCAACTATAGCGGCCCCAATGGCTCCTGATATCTGTGCGTTGGGCGGAACTACAACTTCCATGTTTATCTGTTTTTTAATGGAACTCACCATGCCGACGTTCAAGGCTGCACCGCCGGTCATGACCACGTCCGGCTCCATACCGGTGCGTTTGAGCAAGGCCGTAGTCCTCAATGCTATGGAATCGTGGCAGCCTTTTATGATGTCCTTGGGGGGAGTTCCGCGGTGCACTTCGGTGATAACTTCCGACTCCGCGAACACTGCGCACATGGTGGTTATGCTCACATTGCCGTCGGATTGGAGAGACAGGGGCCCCAGTTCTTCTAACGGAACCTCCATCATCTTTGCCACGGTTTCCAGGAAGACCCCCGTTCCCGACGCGCACTTGTCGTTCATGGCGAAATCTACCAGCTTGCCCCTCTCATCGCAAAGGGATATCCGGCAGTTTTCCGCTCCCATGTCTATGATGGTCCTGGCGCCGGGCAGCTCGAACTGGGCGCCTTTGGTGTGGCAGGTAAGGTCGGAGGCGGTTTCCTGGGCGAAAGCTACGTCCTCCTTGCCGATGCCTGTCGCAATCACATACTCTATATCCTGGCGAGACAGACCTGTTTCTTTCAACGCCTTTTCCAGCGCTTCCTCGGCGGCGGTGGGAACATCCCCGATT
>JAUXIQ010000104.1 GCA_030620925.1 Nitrospinota bacterium | reverse complement strand
GACAAACTTTTTAGAAATTAGACTGGATATAAATATAAAATGCTGATAGACATTAACATACATACAAATCCCTTCTCCTAATTCAGAGAGATAGACCCGGCGGACATGATCCGGAAGGCTAAAAACATCGGGCTGGACGGAGTCTGCATTACCGAGCACGACGCCGTCTGGAACAGGGAGGAGATCGAGAAGCTTTCCGCCGAGCATGATTTCCCGATATTTCGGGGCATGGAAGTCAATACGGACTGCGGCCATATACTCGCTTTCGGGCTGGATGAATACGTGCCCGGCATCTGGAGGGCGGAAACCCTCCGCAAAGTGGTGGACGAAGTGGGAGGCGTGCTTATCGCCGCACACCCCTTCCGCAAACCCTGGTATGCGGTGCGCTTGAGGCAAGAATACGGGCTCAGCATCACCCCCGAAGAAGCCAGCGAGGAAAAAGTTTTCAAGCTGGTGCACGGGGTGGAGACCCTCAACGGCGACAGGCCGGAATTGGAAAACAGTTTCGCCGCAGAGGTTACCGAGCTTATGGAAATGTTCACCACCGGTGGAAGCGACGCACACAACCTCAGAGTGGTGGGGAAATACGTCACCAACTTCCAGAACAATGTAACCACCGAAGAGGGCCTTATAGAGGAGCTCAGGGCCGGTCGCTGCTGCGCGGAAATCTACCAGAACTCAAAATAAATCTTTAAACAGTTGAAGACGAAATGGCCAAGGCACAGGAACAGACATACAAAGAATACCGCATCCGCGAGGAACCCTTCTACATAGCGGTGGAGGATGAAGTAGAGATATTCAACGCGGCCTACGAGGCCCGGCTGCCGCTTCTGCTCAAGGGCCCCACGGGCTGCGGCAAGACGCGCTTCATCGAATATATGGCCTACATGCTCTATCCGGATGAAGAGGGGGACGATGGGGAAGCCTTCTCGCAGCTCATCACCGTAGCCTGCCATGAAGACCTGACCGCCTCCGACCTGGTGGGCCGCTATCTCCTGGAGGGCGAGGAGACCGTCTGGATTGACGGCCCCCTCACCAAAGCCGTTAAAACAGGGGCCATCTGCTACCTGGATGAGATCGTGGAAGCCAGGAAAGACACCACGGTGGTCATACACCCCCTGGCCGACCACAGGAGGATACTCTCCATCGAGAAGAGGAACCAGGTAATAGAAGCGCATCCCGATTTCCTCATGGCCATCTCTTACAACCCCGGATACCAGAGCGTGTTCAAGGACATAAAGCAGAGCACCCGCCAGAGGTTTGTCTCCATAGAATTCGATTACCCGCCCGCTGATATAGAGAAGGAAATCATATCCCACGAGAGCGGTATGGACATAGAGGTGGCCGCTGATTTGGCCAAGCTGGGCGAAAAGGTCAGAAACCTTAAGGAACACGGCCTTGAAGAGGGAGTCAGCACCAGGCTTCTTATATACACCGGGCAGCTTATCGCCGGCGGCGTAAACCCGCTGCGAGCCTGCCAGGTGGCCATTACCAACACCATAACCGACGAGAAGGAAGTTCAGAAGGCCATCGACGAGCTGGTCTCCACCGTCTTCTGAACCGCACGGGACGGAAAGACGCCGGATAAAAATCGAATCAGTTATGGGGGGAGGGAAGCTCCCCCCATTCTATCTTTCCAGGGTCTTTAAGCATCGAAAGTGACGTGAGATGGCGGCCGTAACGGAAGGCTTCGCCATGCTACAGATGAGGAACGTAGAATGACCGAACACGGCTCCTCCGGCTCCCCCCTCGATTCCTCCTACCAGGAGAAGATAGCGCAGGTCAGCGAGAGGCTTTCGTCGTCTTCCTTCAGGGCGGACGTGGAGTTCAAGCGGGCTTCTACAGCCATGGCCCGCGTGCTGAGCCTCAAGGAATTCGAGTTGTGGGCAAACCTGGGGTTTGAGCTGGGGAACATTTCCGGGCGCTCCTGGGACTGTGCGACGGAATACTTCAAGTCGAGCCCCATCGTCATGGAAATAGAAGTGTTCGCTTTCCTTGACCTTCATCAGTGGGTCGGACACGGTAAAGAGCTCGCCGCCATATCGGCGGAAGCCGCCGCCAGCTATTTCAAGCACAGCCCGCGGTTCATAAACGAAGTGGACTTATGGAGCCTGGATAAATGGGTGCAATTGGGCCGCCGGCTCCTGGACGACCACTGGAAATCCTCCAAACTTACCTCCGCCTATTTCCGGACCAGCCTCGAGTGTCTTCCCATTTTCGGCCTCAAAGGGATGGAAGAGTGGGTGAAAGTGGCCGCCGCCCTCTCTTCTCACAGTCACGACGTTGGGCAGCGTTTCCTGGAGGACTCCCGGCTCTGGTTCGCCCCCCTCACCGATGCGGAGAGGGAAAAAGTCCTCCAGATAAGCATGGCCATGGCTGCCGACGACTACACTTCCATCCCCAAATTCTTCCCGCTGCTGGAGCTGCATCAGAAAAAGGTTAAGACGGAGGTCAGAAAACCTCTCTATGAAATCTGCCTCAACATCGCCGCACAATCGGCGGAGGACGCCCTCGCTTTCCTCGAATCCGCTCCCCTCGTGCTCTCCAGAATAGAAAGCAAGGATCAAATACATCTGGCGGCGCTGGGGTCGAAACTCTCCGATATCAGCTGGGAAGCGGCCATGGAATACGTAAACAACTTGCCCGAAATCCTCGCCACGCTGCCTGCGCACAAGGTGCCGCCCTGGTTCGAAGCAGGCATGGAAGTAACCACGGAAAACGCCCACGCCGGAACGGCTTATTACGCCATGGAATCCAGGCGCAGCCAGGAAGAAATAACCAGGCTGCAGCGCACCGTGCACCTCGAAGATATTAACAGACTGTTGAACCTCTACGCCGAGGGGCTGACTGCGCGAAAACTGAAGATCAAAAAACTTGAAAAAGAGTCCGGCCTCTCAGCCACCGCTCTTCCCACCACCGACGGGGAATATATCCAGCTTCCGGATAAAGTAGCGGAATACGAAGACTATACCAAAAACTTTAAGTGGTACAAGGTGGCCACCGCACACCAGGCGGGTTATTACGAATACGACACCTTTTGTTTCAGCATCCGCGCCCTCAAAGAGACCGGTCTCGGCGAAATCCCCCGCGGCCTTAGAGAGAAGGTGGCCCGGAGCGAGAGGAACGACCTGGAGGGGTTCTTCCAGATGTTCAACGAACCCTCTCTGGCCTCCATGCTGTTCCGTCTCATGGAAGACGGGCGTGTGGATTACCTCCTTCGGACGAACTACCGGGGTCTCAAAAGGGATATGCTACCCATAATGGAGCATGCCATGGCCGAAAGGCCCCCGTTGAGAAGCCTCACCCCCAGGCGGGCCGCTCTGGAGATGCTTTTGCATATAACTACCCTGGGAGAGGTCAGGGAAAACCTCGACCCGGCTTCGGAGGTATTTTACAATTTCATCCGGGGAGAGGTCCAAAGGGTCTTCGACGCGGATGCAACGGTCAGCGACTCCGCCCTGGCCGCGGCCAGGGTATATCCCCTCATCAAGAAACTCCCGGACATGAAAGGTTTGCGACGGGAAATCATTGAAGCGCTCGCCGAGCGGCTGGGGAACTACGATGGAGATATCGATGAACTGCTGGATATGCTTCTGGCCGAAGCCGAAGCGGGCGATACGCTGGAAGATTTAGAGGGAGGCGACCCTTACCTCCTGGACGTCCTCGAATTCCGGGGCGATACCAAACCGGAGGAAGTCCAGAAGCTCATGAAACTCAAGGAAATAAAAGACAACATCGATAAACTCAACGAACACGGCGTCCCCCTCCCCCTGGACCTTCTCAAGGAGCTGCTGAAAATGGGAGCGGAGATGGACATAATCGGAATGGACGAGGAGGACCTGGATAGCAGCTCCGGCCTGTTCATCACCAACATCGACGGTCTCTCCGAAATTCCCGCATATAAAAAAGTGAAAGAGATGCTGGAGGAGGAGCCGGAGACCCTTCAGCAGTTACTGTACGGCGACATGGGGATAAACGACCCCCTGGAAAGCATCTACTACTACGACGAGTGGGACCACCTGATAGACGACTACCGCTCGAAGTGGTGCAAGCTCAAGGAATTGTCCCCCGGCGACGGCGATACGCAGTTCGTCGAAGAGACTCTCAAGGACAATTCAGAGATCATCAACGTCATACGCCGGCAGTTCCAGCTGCTTCGCCCCGAGATGTTCCGCAAGGTGAAAAAACTGGAAAGCGGAGAGGAAATAGATATAGACTCCGCCATCCAGGCCGTCATCGACAAGAGATGCAACCTCACGCCCTCCGAAAAAGTTTACCAGCGGCGGGACAAGCGTGAGCGGGACGTCTCGGCGCTCTTCCTCCTCGATGTGAGCGCATCCACCGACGAGGAAGTGGAAAAGAACACACCTGCCCTCCCCACAGCCGACACCTCCTGGAAGGACGATAAATACTCAAACCCCGGGTATGCCAGGGGTGGGGGCGGCCCTCCGCCGCCTCCCGAGCCGAGCAAGAAAGGGAAGCGCATCATCGATATAGAAAAGGAGGCCCTTATCCTCATGGCCGAGGCCCTGGAATCTATCGGAGACGAATACGCGGTATTCGGTTTCTCGGGCTACGGCCGGGACAACGTGGAATTTTTCACCATAAAAGAATTCCCGGAGCGTTACTCCGACAAGGTCAAAGGCCGAATAGGGGCCATACGGCCTCAGCGAAGCACCCGCATGGGCCCGGCCATCAGACATGCCATATCCAAGCTGGATAAAGCCGACTCCAGGCTGAAACTGTTGATACTCCTCAGCGACGGGTATCCACAGGATTTCGACTACGGCAAAGACCGCACCAGCAAAGAATACGGTATCGAGGATACGGCAAAAGCGTTGCACGAAGCCAGGGAGAAAAATATCCACCCGTTTCTGATCACCGTCGACCCCGCGGGCAACGATTACCTGAAAGACATGTGCGGAAAGAACGACTACATGGTGATCGAAAAGGTATCCTCGCTCCCCCAGGAACTGCTGAGGACCTATCGCACTCTCACGTACAGATAGTTCTAATCCCGCCCTATGCGGGATAAACTCAAACTGGAGGCATCCTCTCATGACTGTCTGCATAGGACTGACCGGCGGAATCGCAAGCGGTAAGAGCACGGTGAGCGGTATACTTGAAGAGCTGGGAGCTGATTTCATAAACGCCGACCTGGTGGGTCATCAAATTTACCTCCCCGGCAGGGACGCCTGGAAAGAGATAATCGATACCTGGGGCCAAGAGCTGTTACTGCTCGACCGGACTATCGACCGGCAGAAACTGGGCGCCATAGTCTTCAGCGATCCGAAAGCCCTGGCCAAACTGAACGAGATAACCCATCCCCGCATATACATCGAGCTGGAAAAGGAAATGGTCGCCAAACAAAAGATCGGGGGCGATAAGAAAGCCCTGGTGGTGGAAGCGGCCATACTTATCGAGGCGAAGTGGTTCCCCCTTTTCGAGCAGATTTGGGTGGTGGTCACCGAAAAGGAGACGGCCATCCAAAGGCTGGCCGACAGCAAGGGCCTGACCCGCGAGCAGGCCCAGGCGCGCATCAACGCACAGCTCAGCAACGAAGAGCGAATAAGTTACGCCAACGTCGTAATAGAGAACAACGGCACGCTGGAAGAAATGCGAAAACAGGTGGAACAAGCCTGGGAAAAATTATAATACCCAAAATCTGTCCCGGAGAACTTCTCTAGCATGGTTAATGCGTAAAATGTGTAGGGGCGTTGGGTGTCGTAGGGGCGAGCGGCCGCTCGCCATCTATCACCCTCCCCGAACCCCTCCCGCGGGGCGTTTGTACAGACTGGGTAGAAGGAGAGGGGGATTTTGAAAGCGCTAAAGAAAGCGGGCTTGCACGTGTAGGCGAGATTCTTCGTCCCGCTGACCGCGGGACTCAGAATGACAGGATGTAGTATGGGGGGTATCCCCTGACGAGCGGCCGTCCCTAAACAAAAAGTCACAGCAAATGTAGAGACAATTCATGAATTGTCTCTACGAGTGGTTGTACGTTAGGTGCTACACAGGTTACTAGAATTTCCCTCCCTTGACCCCGCCTGCCGCGGAGCGTTCCGGTAGAAGGGATTAAGGGAGGGTGAACAAGGGCGAACGACCCTACGCTTGACTAATAAGTAAACCCCTCGTTAGAAGGGTTTACTTGATAACTCAATTAATTGTTCCCTTAACGGAAAGGTTTCATCAAGGCATCCATGTCTGATAACAAATCGGGCACCGGCCCAATCCTCCGCATACTGATGCCGCTGCTGCTCATCCTGAGCATAGTCGAGTTCCATATCTACCAACTGCCCCAGGCCATGCTCGGCTCCACTCAAAAAGAGAGCCAGGCGCTGATGAGCCTGGCGCATCCCTGGGGCACTCTTATTCATATTATAGCGGCCTCTCTGGCGGCCGCCACCCTGATCCTGGTGGCATCCGGTTCATCGTCGGGAAAAATTTCCCGAACGGATAAGAACCGCCTGCCCCTGGTTCTCGTGCTGGCGCTTTTGGTCACCGCCGTTTTTCAAATCGCCACCGTCAGCGCCCCTTCTATAATAGCGCTCCATGCGGCATCCATACTCATCATCGGCTACATGGCCCTACGCTTCTTCCGCGGAGAACATAACTGGGTGGAAAAAGCCGTCGTTGCCCTTTTCGCCGCTTATCAGCTGATACCGCGCTTCGTTCTGGCCGCCGCCGCTCCTCTACCGCCCGACACCTACAAATCCCTGAAACTGCTCGCCGCGGGCGAAGTAATAATGGTCGTTGCATTTATAGCCCTGATTCCCGTTTATATAGACCGTTTCCTGAAAACCAACAGGCTGAAAAAGATCAGACCCCTCATCGTCGCCTCCGCCGTAGCCGCTCTACTCTCCAAGCTTTATCTTGAAGACCCCTCGGCCATAGCCCTCTCTCTATCCCGCGCCTCGGGGCTTCAG
>JAUXIQ010000131.1 GCA_030620925.1 Nitrospinota bacterium | reverse complement strand
CAGTCCCGCCCACTTCTTGCGCTCTAAGCAACACCTCGTTTTTCCAGAGAAGCTTCCTGAAGATGGTAAAGTTCCTTTTGCCTATCTGGAAGTGATCGTCCTCCTCATTCTCATGAGAGGAAGCCCCCCCCGCCACCTTCACCAACATCCTCTGCTTTTTTGCGCCGGCCTTATAGCATTTTAAAAAAAGCTGGGTCACGCCCGTATCAACGAACATGAACGGATTATCGACAGCCTTCTTCGGATCAATTGTGGACAGCGGAAGCATTACATGCAGTAACCCGCCCACTTTCACCTCCGGGTCATACACTGTAATGCCCAAACAGCTTCCCAGTGCATAAGTGATAAGTACATCACCGGCGGTTTCAGAAATTTTCATATCCGCAACGCCAACTATATGTTTCATTATTTTTCATTGCCTATAGCCAGAATCCTTCGGGCATCTTTATTATTTCAAATAAACGGCAGGTTGCACGTAACTGAACTTGTGCGAAGAACCTGTTAAACTTTCCGAATGACCCACCAAAAGGTAGCCCCCGGGCTCCAATATATCCCAGAAACGCTGGATCAACCGTTGCCGCGTCGGTTTGTCGAAATAGATCATCACATTCCGGCAAAAGATCATGTTAAAAGGACCAGCCATGGGCCAATCCTCAATAAGATTCAGCCAGGCCAGCTTAACTATGGACCTGACATCATGATTAACCTTGTAAGCACGGCTAGGTTTAGTCCTTACACAGGTAAAATATTTGTTCAAAAACTGCGGGGAGATATCTCCCAATATATCTTTCTCATAGACCGCTTCCCGCGCAATTTCTAACATTCTATGGGAAATATCGGTAGCCAGCATTCGCACATCCCGCAGGTTGACATCGGGCACTTCCTCTTTCAGCAATATGGCCAGCGAAAAAGGCTCCTCGCCTGAGGAGCAACCGGCACTCCAAATTCTTATCCTGCGGTTCTTAGCAATCAGTGGTGTCAGTATAGTAGCGCGCAAAAAGTCGAAATGCGCCTGCTCTCTAAAGAAGCTTGTCTTATTGGTTGTCAGGGCGTCGATCATGCTGGTCAGCTCTCTCCCTGACTCATCGCTCCTCACGAATCTGAGGTATTGCTCGAAACTGTTAAACCTCAGGGCTCGCAAGCGCTTCAGAAGACGGGCCTTGACCATTCCCATTTTATTTTCCGGAAGGGAAAGCCCGCAAAGTTCATACATCATTCGGCTTATAACCGTGAAATGCTTCTGGCTCAAGTCTCCCAGAGCATAATTTGTGTCCATCCCGGGTTCTCCTTGCCAATCTGTTTCAAGGTCGGCTGAAGCAACGTTTAAACAATCAGAAGTAGGAGCGTTAGAGCCGTTTTCGCTGCCCCGGAAGCTCTTTCGTGCTTCCTCGCCCACATCTTTCTCCTGATACATGGTACCGCCGTATACTCAGCTGAAGCACATGACACGCAAAACCCACATCGGGCCAGAACCTTTTCCATTTATCTATCACGCACTGCGCTCATAGCTCTGGCCGGGTCTCAAAAACATAAATTGGTCTTTTTCTTCCTCTCTAGCAATCTGAAAGAGCTCCCAACTCGAATAGGAGAGCTGCTTTTGAGCAAATGTGCCTTGAATCTCACCACCGCAGAAAGTACCAGTGACGGCTCAGCAGATTCTGCCCCCATTCTTTCCTCCGTTTAATCCCCGAACAGTATCGTCAACCGCCGGAGGACCTATGCCAAGATCGGCAATCTTCTCCCCCTGGCTCTCTACCGCAATTTTTAAACTCCCAGCGGTTCTGTTTGTGTTCCATTTCCCTACCTCTCGTCCATGCCTGTCATACGTCTTCGGAGCACAGGTTAAAAGCATTTTAATCGCCATAAGTGCCACTGGGATGGCCCCCGCCAATGGGGTTTTAGCTTGCTAATTTAACCGGGCTCATGGGAAGCAGGCAGGGAAAAGGCATCCCAGTAACTCCGGGGGTTTATTTCGTTTAAAGTTCCAGCGAGATGCTGGCTATCATCATAATTGTAAAAAAACGTCTTCTTCCGAGTTCTTATGTTATAAACTGCTTTATAGATCCTTTTCAGGTATTGCAAACCCCCGTCCGGAATTTCTATCACTGAGTAGACGGCGGAACCGTCTACATCAGATTCACGATTTTACCTCCCGGCCTTCTTTCTCAGCCTCCGGTTGGTCGGTCGTCTCCTCAGCCGTTATCTGCTCAGCTCCCTCCTCTCGTCCATTACCGGCAGCTCGGCCTCTATAATTGCCGGATCCCACATGCTGCCTTGCCAGGGAAAGTATTTCAATGGGGTCTATAATAAGCCCGACACGGCCGTCTCCCAGAATCGCTGCGCCGGAGAAGCCGTCTACTTTACCGATGCCGACTCCCATAGGCTTGGCAACAACCTGCTGCTGCCCCAGCAATGCGTCAACGAGCAGAGCGCAGTGTCTTTCTCCTTCTTGAAGGATAACCAGAAGACCTTCGCTGGAGTCATTTACCGCTCCCTCTATATCTAACATTTGATGGAGCCTGAAAACGGGTATTAGCTCATCCCTGAACAGCACCATCTCGCCCTTGCCGATAACGCTGTGAATTGTATCCTTTTCGGGCCGGATTGACATATATATGCTGATCGTGGGTATTATGTAGCGCTGTTCGCCGACTTTAACCAGCATTCCGTCAGTAATGGCCAGGGTGAGCGGCAGACGCATCCTTAAGGTGCATCCCTGGCCTTCTTCCGAGATGAGCTCGCTGCGCCCCCTCAAGGATTCAATGCCCTTCTTTACCACGTCCATCCCCACGCCTCTGCCCGAAACGTCGGTCACCCTTTCTGCGGTGGAAAATCCGGGCTCGAAAATCAGGTTGTAAATATCGGTGTCCGACATACCTTTATCAGAGTCTATCAACCCTTTGGAGATGGCTTTTTCAACTATCTTCCCCTTGTTGAGTCCCCTGCCGTCATCACTGACCTCTACCACCACGTTGCCGCCTGCATGATACGCCGCCAGCCTGAGGCTCCCCTCCCGCGGCTTTCCATTTTTCTCCCGAATTCCGGGAGTTTCTATGCCATGGTCCAGGGCGTTTCTGATCATGTGTACCAGGGGATCGTTGATGGCATCCACCATGTGGCGGTCGATCTCGGTCTCCTCGCCCTCGGCTAGGAAGTTGACCATCTTACCGCTCTTGTGAGAGAGGTCCCTGACCAGCCTGGTCATCTTCTGGAAGGTGGCCTTAAAGGGGACCATCCTCATAGACATACTTAAATCTTGTAATTCGCGAACGGTCTTACCCGCTTGCGATACCTTCTTCAATAGATCGTGTTGTCCGTCGCTGATGACAGTTTCATCCTGGGCGACCATGGAGTGGGCTATTACCAGCTCACTCACCATTTCTATGAGATTGTCAAGACGGTCGGTGCGCACCCGCACCGAGGAATCCCCCGTGGTCCTTTTGCTCTTTATCCCCTGCTGAGTTCTCAGGGCCTTGGCGATATCTGTCAAGGATGCGGCTTGCGACCTCAACATCGCAACACCTAACGGCTGGTCGCCCTGATCCATAATGGCCGACTCTACATCCTCTCGGCTGGCTTTGCCCTCGGCAACCAGGATATCCCCCAGGCGAGGCATACCGCCTCTTGTCATCATATCGTATTCACCGCTTATACCCTCCGCCTCCGGCTCCGCCAGGAGACGCATCAAATCGTATAAGCCGTCAGGTCTCGGAACACGCTCCCCGCCCATGGCATCCTGAACGGTCTGGAGGAGTTCCTTGAGCATATCCACAGAGCGAAGGGCGAGGTCTGCGTACCCTCCGCTGCATGGTATTTCGCGGTCTCGGATTCGGCTGAGGAAGGATTCCGCCCCGTGGGCGAGCTCAGTTATGAGATTGAGGCCCAGGAAAGCGGACGTCCCTTTGATGGTGTGAAACGCCCGAAATACAGTATCGACGGCATCCATGTCGTCGGTCTCTGTTTCAAGAGAAAGCAGAGCCGCCTCAGCGTCCTGAATATACTCACGGCTCTCGGTGAGGAAATCCGACAGGAGGTTCGGATCGGCACCATCGGGCAGGAATACGGAATATGATCCGTCGTCAACAGGCGCTGCGCCGGTGTCGGCGGTTATTTCCCAAGTCGGCTCCTTCTCCGCCTCAACCAGGAGGTACATCAATTCATCGAGACCTTCCGGCCTTTCCAGGCCCTCCGGCTTGATAACCTGGTCTTCGCCCATAGCGTTATGCACGGCCTGAAGGAGCTCCATAAGCATATCTAAAGAACGAAGGACGAGGTCTGCATACTTGCCCTTGCAGGGTAATTCAGAGTCGCGGATGCGGCTAAGGAGCGTTTCCGCTCCATGAGAAAAGTCTGATATGGTAGTAAGCCCCAAGAAAGAGGAAGTCCCTTTGATGGTATGAAAGGCGCGGAATATGTTGTTGACCGAATCCATATCCTGGGGGTCATTTTCAAGAACCAGCAGGGCGGCTTCGGCCTCCTGGATATACTCACGACTCTCGGTGAGGAAATCGGCCAGGAGGTTCGGGTCAGCATCTTCCGGCAGGAATTCCGTTGTTGGCAGCTCCGGAGCCGGCTCCACAAGGGGATAGGCAAAATCATCCCGTACAAGCTCTTCCTCCGGTTCGGCCAGGAGGCGCATCAATTCATAAAGACCCTCCGGCTTGGTCTCAAGACCGCTGCCCATGTCTTCCTGCACGGCCCGAAGGAGTCCCTTGAGCATCTCTGCGGACCGAAGGGTAAGGTCTGCGTACGTTCCTGTGCAGGATATTTCACGGGACCGAATTCGGTCCAGGAGAGTTTCCGCCCCATGTGCCAGCTCTGATATGGTTGAGAGCTTCAGGAAAGTGGAAGTTCCTTTGATGGTATGGAAGGCACGAAAAACGGTGTTGACGGCTTCCATATCCTCTGGGTTGCTTTCCAGAGCTTGTAGTGCTTCATCCGCGTCCTGCATATATTCGCTGCACTCGCTGATGAAGTCAGTAATGAGACTGGGGTCAACGTCTTCAAGCAGGAACTCTGTAAACGGGGTATCCTGAATTGGCTCCACGATGGGATATGGGGAATCATCCTGTTCCGGCTCCCTCTCAACCACGTCCAGGAGACGCAACAAATCGTCCAGGCCCACGGGCCTGACCAGCGGGGAGCCGTTTATGGCTTCCTCAACGGCATGGAGAAGCCTCTTGATCATATCCACCGAACGGAGAGCCAGGTCTGCGCATCCACCGGTATAGTAAATTTCACGATCGCGGATGCGGCTTATGAGAATTTCTACTCCATTAGCCAACTCATATATGTTTGAGAGCCCAAAGAAATCAGAAGTCCCTCTGATAGTGTAAAAGGCACGAAGCACTTTGTTGAGTGCATCCATATTCTCGGGGGCTTCTTCAAGAATGAGTAGTGCTTCTTCGGCATTCTGGATATTATCTCGGCTCTCGGCGATGAAGTCCGTCAGAAGCTCCGTGTCAACATCTTCCGGCAGGGAATCTATATGGGTAATTTCTACCGCCGGCTCTACAAGTGGGAAAAAATCTTCTTCGGGTTCCGGCTTTGGCTCTTTCCCCGGCTCGGCCAGAAGTTGCATCAACTCTTCAAGGCCCTCAGGCCTGGAGGCCTGACCACCGGCCAGGGAGTCTTCGATGGCTTGAATGAGCATCTTAAGCACGCTTGCGGACCGTTGAGCCAGCTCTGCATGTACACCGGTGAAAGGAATTTCACCATTGCGGATGCGGCTCATATATGATTCCGCTACATCGGCCAACTCCGATACAATGGAGAGCCTGAGGAAAGCGGAAGTCCCCTTAATGGTATGGAAGGCGCGGAATACTGTGTCGACTGCATCCTCGTCGTTGGGGCTTTCTTCGAGTAAACGAAGCCCTTCCTCGGCCCCCTCGATATACTCCCGGCACTCGGCTACGTACTCTTCCATAAGTTCAAGGTCCGCTCCTTTGGGCACGAACTCAGTATCAGTACCTTCTTTAAGCGGCTCCGAGGCAGGGGGTGGGGCTTCTTCACTCACTGGCTCCTCTTCGGGCTCGGTTGAAAAGTCTGAATCGGCTTCCGGCCCGGAAATCCCCGTATCTGCACTATCGCCGCCATCGTCGCCAGATAGCTCCGCGGACGGGATAAGCGCTTCCTCATCCGCCGGTGCTTCCGCATGCTCGGCCAGGAGACGGATCAATTCGTCCAGTCCTTCCGGCTTGGCCGCCTGCT
>JAUXIQ010000123.1 GCA_030620925.1 Nitrospinota bacterium | reverse complement strand
GGGGCCTCTTGGAGCCGGGAAATGGGCCGCCGCGCCCTTGAGAGTGGGGATTTTGGGACTCATGGTCATTCCTTTCCATTCCATCTCCGCCGTGCCCCCTATACTGTTAGGAGCAACTATCATTTTATTTCGATGATACCTACCATGCCTGCTTCCTTGTGACCAGATATGTGGCAATAAAGTCCAAAAGTTCCCGTCTTTACGGGCACAAAAAACCATTCGGCGGTTTTACCTGGCAGGAGCTCTATTTCTCTGATAGCCCCTTTGACCTCCATGGAACTATCCTGCACCTTTCTCGTCCAGACTGAGGCTGCAAACCCCGGTGAGGTGAAATAGTGTTTCTGAGGACTCGAGTTTTTCAATATCAGCCTGTAAAGTTTGCCGGTCTCAAAAGTCAGTTTTTCAGGGAAAAAAGTGAGTTCATTTTTCTCTGAACCAAGGATTACGGTAACTACTATAGGGTTCTGGTTGCTCAGGTCACCGACAGCAAGTGTTGATTGTGGGACCACAAAAAGGGCAATGAAAATCCATAATACTTTTCTGTATCCCTTCATTTCCAGTATTTCCTCCCATTTTTTGTACTGAAAAACTTAACTGCTCGTTTCCCTGTGGAGAAGAGGTTTACCTGTTTTTGTGGTAGCATGCCCATCTTCACTGCAGCCCTATGGTAATGCGCTGCCAGGGCTCGCGTTAACTATTGTCTTCGGCGCATGATTTCATCTTCCCCTTTTTTAGCAAAGAAGGGTAGACTTTCCTCATCCTGGCCGTTTGAAGGGTCAAAATGGCCAAGGCAGCAATGGAAAGGGGTAAAGGGTCGCCTCCACGAATCGACCTCACGATCTCCATAGTCAAGAATATGTAGGCCGCGAATCTCGCCCTTCTGTTTTTGATCCACAGGAAATAGCCCACCATCGGTGAAAAGCCGCAGTAGATTATAAAGTTCCGAATGGAGGGTGTGCCGTAATTAAGGATTTCTGCACCTTTAAGGTAAGCGTAAAGTTGAAGGAAAGCACCGAGGAAAAAATAGAGACAGATTAAGATTGCCTCCGGGGGCCTGCCCTTTAACGTATCATTTCGAGTGGTTAATTCCGTATCCACTGCAGATTCCTGTCAAGGAAAGCTTTTAAAATTGACAGCTAATGAGGCCTGACCTTTCTTTTTAACTTGCTGAGGATTTCGGGTGTGATAAGGGAGAGCCCTTCTTTCTTTGCGTACTCGATTACTCCCTTCTTGACAGAGTTCCTGATGAAAAAGGGTATTTTGTCCATCAGCTTCTCTGCGTCCGGAGTCCATTGGAGGTCGCCTTGCTCTTCAGCATCCATCTCTTTTTTCCCGGAGGGCTGATGCAGGCACCAGGGGTCTTCTTCCATAGCGTCTCCCTTTATGGCCAGAGCCCTGGCCCTGCAACCACCACAAATCTCATTGAACTCACAACGGCCACATTTACCTTTTAACGAAGAGCTCCTCAGGTTATGAAACAGCTCCGAATCATGCCAGATGCTCTCGAGACCCTTCTCTCTCAAGTTTCCGGCTGAAAGGGGCATGTAGGGGCATGGGGTTACATCTCCGTTCGGCGTCACCCGAAAGTAGTTCTTGGCTGCAAGACACCCGCTCATCTCTGCTCCGGCGAAGAAATCGTCCGGGTTTTTCTGTCTTGCAACCCTTTTGAAGTGCGGCGCGCAACGCGCCCTTACCATCATATCACCGCCCTTTGAATGTTCCTCAAGGAGCAGAGAGAGGGCTTCCTCGTATTCCTGGGGTGTAAGGTCAGTCAGGTCTTGACCTCTTCCGGTGCACACCAGGAAGAACAAGTTGAACACCCTGGCGCCCATCTCGCGGGAATAGTCTATGATGGAAGCGATCTCGCTAATGTTCCCACGGGTTGCCGTGGTTTGTACCTGGAAGTCGAGACCCGCGCTCCTGCATCTATTCATCCCTTCCACCGTATTCGACCAGCTTCCTGCCATGCCTCTAAAAGAATCGTGGACTTCAGGGTCCATGGAATCGAGGCTCATCCCCAGTCCCCTTATCCCGCACCCTTTGATCTTTTTCACCATCGCCTCATCGAGCAGGGTGCCGTTGGTCCCCAACAGAACCATTAACCCCCTGGAAGAAGCGTGAGACGCCAACTCAAAGACGTCCTCCCTCAATAGTGGTTCGCCGCCGGTGAGGATGAGGAAGGCCTTGGGGTTAAGGGAAGCGATGGAGTCTATCAGCTGAATACCTTCATCGGTGGTCAGCTCGTCCTCCCCGCCGAACTCTAGTTCCCTGGCGTCCAGATAACAGTGAGCGCACTTGAGGTTGCATCTTTTTGTGCTGTTCCAGGAAACTATAAAAGGAACGTAATCCATTGTCACATACCTCACCATTGAGGAAGATTTAAAAAAGGGTTGATCATCATCCTACCGGAAACTTTTGTGAAACTCCTCCTGAAATAACACTCCGAGAAGTGGGGCGGGGCTAAAAACATCCAACGAATTGTTCTTCCCCGGAGCTAATTGCCTGCCACCAGCTGGTTAACGCTGGAGAGCAACAGCAGGTTTTCCGTGTTGCTACCGATAGTGCTTAGCTCACTATGATGGCTTCCATGCTTCCCGGTGACCAATAATGAGGGCCGTCGCTCTTCCAGGAGGTCAAGTATGGCACTGAAGGGCTTTCCCTCCAGAAGGTGGGTATCCACTTGCAGTCCACGCTCGGCTCCAACCTTTTTGGCATGCTCCAGATAGCCCTGGGCCACGTTCTTGAGGCCCTTGTCAATGACCGCGGTATGCAGTCGTTCCTGGTGTTCCAGGGGGAATATGCTTTGAGCTTCCTTGGAAAGAACTTCCATCAAGCTTTTAAACACCCTGTAGTGGAATTGGGGATCGTAAACAGTAACGGCGCTGACCTTCATATCCAGAGCCAGCGCCAGCTCCAGGGCTTTATTCAGCGCAGTAAAGGAGTCAAGGCTTCCGTCCAGGGCCACCATTATCTCACCCTCGTTGTTAAGGACAGCAGCGTTTTTTATAATCAATGTATCTTTATTGACGGTCCTCACCACCCTGTGACACACACTGCCCAATATCGAATTTCTTTCCTTTCCCCATCCGTGTGCTCCCATGATGATAAGATTGTATGGGTCATTTGCGGCCTCTTCCACTATCACCTGAAAGTTTTTCCCCTCTATGGATTTATATACGCATTGGAGCCCCGCCGATTTGAGCGTCTCTGTCGCTTTTTGCACATAAGATTCGGATATGGAACGAAGGCCCTTTTCAATCAGGGCTCCGTGGAATTCCCTTTGCGCCGCCATCTGGCCTAGGTCCCGATATTCATGAGGCAGGAAAGGCTCCAGCTTCACAAAAGACCTCTCATGAAGCTTAGCGGCGTAGACATGGAGACATGTCATGGACGCCCCGAACCCTCTCCCCAACCAGGCTGCGGCGGAAATCGTATCCCGTGAGGGAACTGAATTATCGATGGGAACGAGAACATTACTGTACATTAGACTGCCCTCTCTTTTGGTTTCCATAATTAATTTCGGCTGCGAGCGCCCCTCCGTGCCCTGCGCATAGCCAGAAACTCCAGGCCCACTGCACCCAATATTGCCAGGGGAGTGAAAATGAACGCCCTGGCGGTAACGGGTTTCTCTAACACCAGATAGTACCAACTGGAGAGGGACATTTTACCCCCTGCTTCATTATTGGACCCGTCCCAGGCCAGAAAGGAAATAGGGATGAATTCCCCGGGGACAAACTGAATGTCATTGTTTTCTTCTTCGGTAGTCAGGGACCTTTTCACGATCAGCTTCCACCGCCCGTGCATATACGCAGCATCCCCCTTCAAGCCCTGACTTTCGGGCCCCTGGGGAAAATACTTTCCTACTCCCCTGGCATTGGCTTCCTCCAATGTATCACCTCCAGCCTTCCACTTCCAGAGATTGACGGGGTTGCCCGCATCCCCCAGGACGAAATGAGGCCTCTCATCCTTCAGTTCAACCGGAAATTGAACGGCCATAGAGTCGGGAAGCTCATCTTTTCCTTTCTCAGGGGCGTTCCGGGTTCTGTCGTTCCATGTTATGAGGAAGGCTACTTCCTTGTCATTGTACACAGACTTGATCAGTATGGAATCTATAGAGGGGGTGTATAATTTGGGCTCAAAAACTATCTGGCCTGCTAACGGGAAAAAATAATCTTCTCCTTGCCGCCAGATCGGGTCGTCGGGGTTACCGGGTATCTCGCCCTTGATCCTCCTGGAGGTGAGCACCGTCTTCACCGGCGGCATCTCCAGAGGGGACAGGGATTTAACGTAGTTTGAAAGATGCCATCTGTCTTCATCGCCGATAGTGTCTATGTATGAGGGCATGGGGGTTCCGTCGAGACCTGTGGTAAAAGTACGATAAATATCGAAAGTATGGCTGCCTCCTCTGAAGGTCCAGCCTTTGGTTATGTCAGCGGATATGATGGGGTTGCCCCAGTCGTCTTTCAGAGTGGGCGCGGAGGGGCCGTCCCCCCGTCCTTCCTCTCCATGGCACTCCCAGCATTTGAGCTTTCGATAGAGCTCCTTCCCCTTTGCCAGGCTTTCAGCTGACGAAGGCAGGGGTTCACCGACAGTTATTTTTTCAGGTATTTCTTCTCCGAAGAATTCCATGTCTATGAGGGTTTTAATGTATGCCACGAGTTGGTGTATCTGCTTTTCGGAAAATTGTTTCTTCCACCCGGGCATAGAGGAGCCGGGCATCCCCACGTCGATCATCTTAAAGATGTCCTCATCGGTGGGCAGCTCGCCGCTAACAGTGTTTCTTATCTTGAAAGCGCCGTCTACGAAATTCCGCGGCCGGGGATCGAGGTAATCCGCCGCCGGTCCGTCCCCCAGACCATCTGCACCGTGGCAGCCGGCGCACCAGTCGTTATATAAGGAACGCCCCGCCTCGGCTTCCTGTGAGAGTGCAGGGGCCTTTTCAGTCTGAGCATCAGCCAGGCTTCCGGCTACAAGAAGGCCGCTAAGCATAAGTACCGAAATAGAGGTTTTCATAATATCTTTTATTTTGTACATAGCTGTTTCGCCGTCCATTCATGTTATTCCCAGGTGCGTGGTGAGACTCCCGCTGCATGGTATAGGTACATGATTGTCTTCCAAATTGCATCCTCTGTAAGGTTCTCTTCCCAGGCGGGCATGGCGGAATTCCAGGGCTTTGATTGCCGGGGAAGTCCGATTCCCCCTTTGGCGATCCTCCAGAAAAGATACGATTCCTGCAATTGGGCGATGGTTCCAGTGTCGGTAAAATCAGCGGGAGGCGGGTTTAACGCCAGGGTAAAATGTCCATTCCCGTCCAAAGCGTCGCCATGACAGAAAAAACAGTTCTTAAAATAAATCTCCATACCTTCTTTTATATAACCCGATGCTTCTTCACCGTTCTCTCGCAAGGGATTTACCAGCCCCTCAATTTTTATATTCTTCCCCCGAAACTGTATGTTAGAGGGAGGTGCAGGGTGTATGACACGCAGCTCGGCAGGGGGATCCACGCCGGGCATCATTACCTTCAAAGTCCCCCAACCCACCAGGAGGGGGAAAACTATGAATACGATCAGCCTCAGCCTCGCCCTTTTCTCCTCAACCAGTGTCGCCAGTATGGGCCTGATGAAATCCTGCCATGATTCCTCGTCGGACGAAACATAGATAAAAAGGGTTAAAGCGGTTATGGCCATGAAGAGGGTAATGAGGCTGCCGGGTATAGGCGGCCTGATACCCAGTTTCAGAAACAGGAAAATAACCACTGCTATCAATACTACCTGAACGAACTTCGACCGCAATATCCTATTCTCCTTTAAGGCTCATTATATATGCCATAAGGTCGCTGAACCCCTTAACTGTGAGCTGCTCAGAGAAATTAGGCGGCATTACCGGAGGGTAACCCTCGGCAATCACCGCTCCCGGGATGAGTATGGACTCTCCGATGAATCCTTCTTCCTTCCGGGCTCCTATAGAACTAAGGTCGGGACCCAGAGCCCCTCCCACGCCCTTAACTATATGGCAGACCGTGCAGTGCTTGCGAAACAGTTCTTCCCCCTTCTCGGCTACCCCCGGAACCGCACCAACTCCCACGCCAGAGGCAACTGAACCCGCCCCGGCCTTCCTCACCTCAGGGGGGATATCCTCGCGGGTCACTGTAACCGTTCCCCCCAGGCTCTGCAGAAACGCCACCATGGTCATCAGTTCCGATTCGTTCAGGGAAATAGGCGCTTTGTGAACCGGGGGCATTATGTTTCCGTAGCCCTCTACAATGTGTGCCCCGGGGTCTATCAAGGACTCGAAAAGGTATGCGGTTGCCGATACCCCCTGCTTCCTCCCGGCTGCTACCATGCCCATGTCTG
>JAUXIQ010000199.1 GCA_030620925.1 Nitrospinota bacterium | reverse complement strand
TCTTCAGACCTGGTGTGAGGCGGTCAAGCAACCTTTACTCCACTGAGTTAAGTTACTGATTTATAAGTGTTTTGCAAAGACAAAGGAATACAACAATCAACTGGCGATAACCGTTAAATCACTGATTTTATTTGCATAACGGGTTGCGGGAGGTTGCTTAAGCAAGGGGGGTGGGTAGGAGCAACATCCTACCGCGGCAGGCGGGATGTAGGCCGCCCTGAACGATTTCAGTTCATTGGGTAAAAGAAAGCCCCCGCTCTTCCGGGAACGGAGGCTTTCTTATTGTTGCCGTTTTTCAGCGAATTACCGTAACCGGCTTTTCTTTTAGTACATTTCGGGGCCGGGCATAGGAGGCGCGGCCATGGCTTTCTCCGACTCCGGTTTATCGGATACCAGCGCTTCGGTGGTGAGCATGAGGCCTGCGATACTCGATGCGTTCTGCAGGGCTATTCTGGTCACCTTGGTGGGGTCTATGATACCCGCCTTGACCATATCCACATACTCCATATCGTTGGCGTTGAAACCCGTGGCACCCGTTTTGTTTTTAACTTCCTGGACGACTATCGACCCTTCCATACCGGCGTTGTTGGCTATCTGGCGGAGAGGGTCTTCCAGCGCCCTCTTCACTATGTTGATGCCTATGGCCTGATCGCCGGTGACTTCCATCTTATCCAGGGCCGAAATGGCTCTGATGTAGGTCACCCCGCCGCCGGGCACTATGCCTTCTTCCACGGCCGCCCGGGTGGCGTTGAGGGCGTCTTCCACGCGGGCTTTCTTCTCTTTCATTTCTGTCTCGGTAGCCGCTCCCACGTTGATGACTGCTACGCCGCCCACCAGCTTGGCCAGCCGCTCCTGGAGCTTCTCGCGATCGTAGTCTGAAGTGGTTTCTTCTACCTGAGCCCTTATCTGGCGGACTCTGCCCTCTATGTCTGAGCCTGTTCCTGAGCCTTCTACTATGGTGGTGTTCTCCTTGTCGATGGAAATCCTCTTGGCCTGGCCCAGGTCGCTTAGCTGCACGTTCTCCAGTTTTATGCCCAGGTCTTCGCTGATGGCCTTGCCGCCGGTGAGGATGGCGATGTCTTCCAGCATGGACTTGCGTCTATCGCCGAACCCGGGGGCTTTGACGGCGGCGCATTTGAGGGTGCCCCGCAGCTTGTTCACCACCAGGGTGGCCAGCGCCTCTCCCTCGACGTCTTCGGCGACGATGACCAGGGGTTTCCCTATCTTGGCTATCTGCTCGAGCAGGGGCAGGAGGTCTTTCATGTTGCTTATCTTCTTCTCATGGAGAAGGATGTAAGGCTCTTCCATGGCGCAATCCATCTTCTCGGGGTCGGTAACGAAATAGGGGGAGAGATAGCCGCGGTCGAACTGCATTCCCTCGACGATGTCAAGCGAGGTCTCCATGCTCTTGGCTTCTTCCACGGTGATAACGCCGTCTTTCCCGACCTTTTCCATGGCCTCGGCTATGAGGTCGCCGATGGCGGGATCGTTGTTGGCGGAGATGGTACCCACCTGCGCGATTTCAGTTTTGCCTTTGGTTTCCTTGCTCTGCTTCCGGAGATGTTCGACCACTTTCTCAACCGCCAAGTCGATGCCCCGCTTCAGCTCCATGGGGTTGGCGCCGGCGGTGACGTTTTTAATGCCCTCGCGGTAGAGGGATTCAGCCAGTACGGTGGCCGTGGTGGTGCCGTCTCCGGCGACGTCACTGGTTTTGCTGGCCACCTCTTTGACCAGCTGGGCTCCCATGTTCTGAAAATTCTCTTCCAGCTCTATCTCTTTGGCCACGGTGACGCCGTCTTTGGTGCTGGTGGGGGAGCCGAATTTCTTGTCTATTATCACGTTACGACCTTTGGGGCCCAGGGTGACTTTCACGGCGTCACTCAGTCTGGTTACTCCTTTGAGGATTTCACTCCGAGCCTCCTCGCTGAACTTTAATTCTTTTGACATACTCCGTTTCCTCCTTAATAAACTTTTGAAGACTCATCTTCATTCGTTGCAGTTTTACTCTTGATGACTGCTTATCCGTTTAACTGAAAAGCTCTCTACTCGATGATGCCCAGGATGTCATCCTCCCTCATCATCAGCATCTCCTGGTCTTGTACGTTCACTTCCGTGCCCGCGTACTTACTGAAAAGCACCTTGTCGCCTTTCTTCACCTCCAGGGGCTGCTTCTTGCCGTCTTCGGTTATCTTACCGCTCCCCACGGCGACTATCTCGCCTTCCTGGGGTTTTTCTTTGGCGGTGTCGGGGATGATGATTCCTCCCTTCTTCTCCTCCTCCTCTTCTTCTGTCCTCTTTACAAGAATTCTGTCGTGAAGCGGTCTGATTTTCATACTTCTCTCTCCTTCAAGATCTTTAGATTTGGTGTTTGAAAATCGACAGAGATGGTGAAAAACTGATTCTTATACAACTTGTCCCTCTACGGGAAAGAAGTTATCTTAAAGCCGACATCGACGGCATACAAAAAAATTAAAGGTATAGGCGGACAGTTATCCTCCCTGTTTTACTACTGGATTTCGAGGCCAAATTGTTAGCACTCTCCAGTAGAGAGTGCTAACAAAGGAATCTATCTGTTTTTGAAAACTTGTCAACAGAAAAATTGGGCCCGTTCTCGTTAATATCAGGGTTTTAAGGCTATTATAAGCCAATAAACACTTAAAATCTTTGATTATCTGCCATTTTATGCGTGTATCGCTCTTTTTTGGTATAACTATACAAAAAACATCGCAGGGATGCAGTGAAGAGAGGCTAAAGGTGTATATTTTAGGGTAAATTGACACCGGAAGACTCAAGTATTATATTAACCCAACTATTACGAGGGAGCACCGTTTGGAGTATATATCCTATCCGGAGTATAATCTGTTTCAGGAATACTTTTGTAGCGCGGGTGTGCCTGTATATTTCGGATGTACCGTTCACGCTAGGGCAACAATCCCGCGAAGCGCGGGGTCGTGCCTGCGCGCGGGTTGAAGGTAGAGGGGGAAAAAGGGCCTATGGTATAAACTTTTTCGAGGGCGACTTCGTCTATTTATCTATAAGGAGTCTGGTATTTTACTGTTTAGAGAAAGTAAACGTTCAAGTTTAACTTTAGTTTATCTTTTGGAGGTGAAATGAAAAGGGAGTATCTCTCTTACGGTGTTTTCGTTTTAGCGGCGCTCTTGTTCTTTTCATGGGGTTTATCTTCATCGGCTCTAGCCGGTATCCCCATAGATTCGGACACCATAGCGTCGCTGGCTGAAAAGCTTACCCCCACAGTGGTGAATATAAGCACCACCCAGGTTTACCGCCGCGGGCCGTCTCCCTTCTTCGGTCCTCGCGGCCCGTCCGGGAAGGACCCTTTCGAGGAGTTTTTCAGACGCTTTTTCGGCGATATCCCGCAGCAGGAGTTCAAACGCCAGAGTCTGGGCTCGGGCTTTATAATCAGCAAGGACGGATACATTGTCACCAACAACCACGTGGTGGAAAACGCCTCCGATATTAAAGTGATCCTCTCTGACAAGACCGAGTATCACGCCGAGGTGGTGGGAAGGGACCCCAAAACGGACATCGCACTGATAAAGGTGAAAACGAAAAAGGATCTTCCTGCGGCTGAACTGGGCGATTCTGATGGATTAAGGGTGGGTGAGTGGGTGGTAGCCATAGGCAATCCCTTCGGCCTGGGCCACACGGTAACTTCGGGTATCGTGAGCGCTAAAGGGCGCATCATAGGGGCCGGCCCATATGATGATTTCATTCAGACCGACGCTTCCATCAACCCCGGCAACAGTGGAGGCCCCCTTTTCGATATAGACGGTAAAGTGGTGGGCATCAACACGGCCATTATTTCAGGCGGCCAGGGAATAGGTTTCGCCATTCCCATCAACATGGCCAAGAGCTTCATCCCTCAGCTACGAGAAAAGGGTAGCGTGGAGCGCGGCTGGCTGGGTATCTATATTCAACCGGTTACCAAGGAGCTCGCAGACACTTTCGGGCTGAAAAAAGTGGTCGGCGCCCTGGTGGCGGAAGTCATGGACAACAGCCCCGCTGAAAAGGGCGGTGTAAAACGGGGGGATATCATTCTGGAGTTCGACGGTAAGGTCGTGGAAGAGTCCAGCGACCTTCCCAGGATGGCGGCGGTTACGCCAGTGGGGAAAAAGGTGAATGTAAAGGTTTTCCGCGAGGGGAAAAGGGAAACCTTGAGTATAAAGATGGGCAAGTTGGAAGAAAAGGAAAGCAAGGTCGCCTCCAGCGAAGAGCTGAAAGAGGAACTGGGCCTGACCGTCCAGGACCTCACCCCCGAAATAGCCCGGCAACTGAGACTGGATTTTGAGGAAGGGGTGATAGTCACCCGGGTGGAGCAGGGCAGCCTGGCCCATCAGGCCGGAATGAAACCCAGGGATGTTATCCTGGAGGTAAATCGAACGAAAATCTCCAGCGTTAAGGAGTTCAAAAAAACGGTGAAGAAGAACCGCAAATCCCATCTTTTCCTTGTCCAGCGAGGTCGAAATACTTTGTTCGTGGCCATAAAGAAAGGATAACCGGCTGAGCCGGTATTGATACATAAAAAGGGCCGTCTTGATTGGCGGCCCTTTCTATGTCGGGACGCATTGCCATACGCCCCAATAGGGCGGGTTACAAACCCGCCCCTACGCGGGACTCCCCTACGAGACTTTACCTAAAACGTTATACGGCCGTAGGGGCATGCCTCGTCCTGCCCAGGACGCGGTCCCGCGGCAAGCACTTCAAGGGCGACTAGCCAGTCGCCCCTTGTATATTGAGTTTATCTGTTATGTTACGCTGTATGTTGGTGTTAAGGGCGTGGTAGAC
>JAUXIQ010000063.1 GCA_030620925.1 Nitrospinota bacterium | reverse complement strand
GCCAGCATTTCTCGCAGCTCTTTCAAGGTGCACACGGATTCGTCCGCCACGATCGGTATTTCAGACTTCAGGGCTAATTCCTGCAAGCTGCTGAAGTCTTTTTTCGGTACAGGTTGTTCCACGGAGCTTATATCGTAGTCGGCGAGCAGTTTCATGGCCTCTTTCGCCTCTGAGAGGGTCCATGCCCCGTTGGCGTCCACGCGCAGATCAGCGTCTCTGCCTAAAAGTTCTCTGGCCAGGGCCACGCTGCGCACGGTCTCAGCGCCCTTGACTTTTAATTTTACACTTTTTATCTCCAATTGAAAACAGCGCATGAGAAAATGCTGTGTCATCTCTTCGGGCATGAGAGGGATCACTGCGCTGTAAAAGGCGTTCCGTTCGCGGCCAAGCCCCAGCATCCCGGGTATGGATTGGCCGAAGCTGTTACCCGTGAGGTCCAGCAGGGCGGTTTCAAGGGCGCATAAGGCGGCGGGGTGGGTTTCTCCGACTTCTGTTTTCCGGAGCCTTTCCAGCAGGGCCAGTGCCTGGGGGGGGGAATCGAGCTCTTTCCCGATGAGATGCTCCCGGCACAACTCCTGCAGCGCCGACAGGGATTTCGCCGTGGCTTCGCCGGTAACGTAATCCCGGGGTGCCCCTTCGCCGTATCCTTCAACCCCTTCTTCGCAAACGAGGCGCACCACCAGGCTTTCCGAGGATGTGCGTTGGGAAAGGTTATGGATTACTTGTAGACGTAGAGGGATTCTAATGCAATAGATGGTTGCGTCGGCGATTCGCATGGAGGTGCTCCCTTGTCTTCTAACATGGCGTCGAACTTCACCCAGTGGTACCATTGTTCGGGGTAAGTATATACATATTCTTCGAGCGATTTCAGCAGCACCTCCCCTATGCTTTCGCCGTTAACCGGATGTGCCATTTCTTTGAGAATCAAAGAGTAACGGTCTTTTTCGTCGCGGCGCACGTATGCCGTAATCACCGCGCAACCCGATTTTTTCACCACCAGATCGATGGTCTTGTCCACGACCACCGAATGGCCTAAAAATGTCGTAGTTCGTCTGTCTGGGAATGGACGCCAACTGTCTATTTCATCGCATTCGGCTATCAGTATCTTTCCATTTTTCAGGCATTCGATGGATGCCATGATAGGGGCCGGGTGGTTTTGACAGTCTATTATGGACAGGCCGATCCTATCCGCCCTTTTTCGGGAAAGCAGCTTCAGTTTTTCGGTCTTGAATTTTGCCATAACGACCAGGTTGTAGCCTTTAAAGTTCAGAGAAGTGGGGAGAAACTCCAAAGCTCCAAAGTGCCCCGTTACCAGGAGAACTCCTTTCCCCTCCTCCACCGCTCTATCCAGTGCTTCCAGGCCCTTAAATTCCACATCGGCCTGGATATATTTTACCCAGTTGCGGTAAAAGCGGCAGGTCTGAAACAGCTTTTCGGCATAATGGCGGAAGGTGTTAGAGATGGTTTTTCTGGTCAGCGATTTAATCTGCCGGGAAGTAAGCATCTTTTGAAAAACCATACTTATATTTCGCTCGATTTTCTTTCGCTCTTTTCTGTTCAAGAGGCCGTAGTATAACCAGCCTAAGGTCTTCAAATAGAGGAGCGATAATCTCAAAGGCAGGATGGAGAAAATGAGGAAGTTAACTCTTATCTGGAGGAATTGGCTGAGCCTGACTTTTAACATATCCAAATCCCCCACCATATTATTGAACGTTATGGATAACGTATAGTTAATAATCTATAGAAAATGGAAATTGAAGTATACATAAAAAGGGATGATTGTGCATCAAAAAAGTGGATGAATTGAAAAAAAATTTAAGTAGTGGGCTTTTTTTTCCGATAAGTACGATTTGTAATATGTTTACAGCGTTTAATTGATATAATTTTAAGGTTTTCACATGGGAGGCCTTAATGGACAGGGATATAAACTGTATTGTTACAAAATCCCTTATAGACTATGTAGAGGAAACCGTAGGGAGCTTGGATCGGCTGCTGGATAATATTCATCCGGAGCTGAATGGCATGGAGGAGTCCCGGGCTTTCCTGTACGATGATCATAACTGGGTCTCCTGCTCCCTCATAAAGGAGATTTTCCAGAGGGCCAAGGAATTGACGGGCGACGAAAACGTGGCCATGAGGGCCGGTTTCGATGCCGTCTGCAAGAGACGATTGGGTTACATTCAGGAGTTCTTCCTGAAAGCCATAACCACCCCCGCCATGGGCCTTAAGCGGGTCCAATCCATAAACCAAAAATTTAATCGCACGAAAGATGTTGAAGTAGCGCAGCGGCTTAAAAACGGCGGTGTTGTGAAACTCCATTGGTTTGGTGGCATGGAGATGACCAAGGATTTCTGTTTGTTGAATCAAGGCATTTACAGAGCCATTACCACTGTTTGGGGTTTACCTCCCCTGGAACTTACCGAAACCGAATGCTTCTTCGAGGGGGGGGCTCACTGCGAATATCATGTGAAATGGGAGCCAGGAAGCAGGCGGTTGTTTATAAAGAAACTTCTTGCCGGTCTCATACCCGCCTATCGCAATTTCAAGTCGGCCCTGCGGGAACTGGAAAAAGAGAGAGACCTGCTGGAGAAGAAATATGCCGAGTCGCACCTCCTGTCCGTGAGCCTCAACGAAAAGGTGGAACGTCTCGCCGCCATCCAGGAGGCTACCCGTGTGGTGGTCTCCATGCCCGAGCTGGAGGATGTATTGGAAGAGGTGATGACCTTGATGGTCAAAGTCACCGGTTTTGAACGGGCGGTGCTGATGCTGGTGAACGAGGAGAAAGGAATGCTGGAATATGGTCAGGGAGTCGGTGCAGACAGAGAATTACTGGATGGATTCAGCAACTACAGCGTCTCCCTGAGCAGGATGAACAACCTCATGGTGCGGGTGGCGCACAGCGGGGTGCCGTCGTTCATAGAGGATGTAAAATTTTCCAACCTCAATCGGGATAATCCTATTATAAGACAGTTCAGCCCCAGCTCTTTCTTCGTGGTGCCGGTTACCGTCCGGGATAAAGTAATCGGAGTGCTGGCTGCCGATAAGGGCTCCAGCCAGACTATCATAACCCAGCACGAAAGGGATTACCTCATCGCTTTCGTGAACCAGATTGCCGGTGCCATTGAGACCGGTCGCCTCCTGGAGAGCAATCGCAAGAGTTACCTCAACAGCATTCAATCGCTGGTCATGGCCCTGGAGGCCAGGGACAACCAGACCAGGGGCCATTCTGAGAGGGTGACTTATTATTCCACGGAGCTGGCCGGCCTGTTGGGCATGTCTGTTAACCGTATCGAACTTTTAAGGGATATAGTGCCCCTGCACGATATCGGGAAGCTGGGCATACCCGATAATTTGCTCCTCAAGAAATCGTTTCTGGACAGACAGGAGCTCGAAGTCATCAGGAACCATACGGTGGTGGGGGCCTACATAGTATCGCCTCTGAATTTACACAAAGACGGCATGTCCATTGTGCGCAATCATCACGAATGGTTCGATGGAGCCGGTTATCCCGACGGGCTCGCCGGTGAGGAGATACCCGACCTGGCCAGGATCGTTACGGTGACCGATGCTTTCGATGCCATGACCTCCCGCAGGCCCTATCGTACGGGCATGAGCATAAGGAGCGCTCTCAAGCAACTGAAAGAAAATGCCGGGATTCAGTTCGATCCCGACTTTGCGGAGACCTTCTCCGGGGCCGTGAAGTCCGAGATCATCAAACTTCCTGACG
Organism: Nitrospinota bacterium; assembly: GCA_030620925.1. GTDB lineage: Bacteria > JAUXIQ01 > JAUXIQ01 > JAUXIQ01 > JAUXIQ01 > JAUXIQ01. The sequence goes on along the minus strand of JAUXIQ010000063.1, from coordinate 4,887 downwards.
ATATACCTCAACTCTGACCGGGTGGCGGAGGGTTGTGCAAAAACTCATCCCAAGCTACGGCGGCAGAGCGCAGCGGCGATCACTTCGCTATCGAAATTTTCCCCCGCTCCCTGCAGGTGATAGATGTTTGAAACATGGTTGCGGTGCAGGAAATGGTGCAGCTCGGTCGGTTCCAGCTTGAGGCCCAGGTATTCTTCCACCAGGGCTGCATCCTCTTCCACATCGTGCAGCGCCGGATGCGATGCGGCTAAAAAGGCCAGGTTCTCAAGGTTCAAATAGCTACCGGCTGTCTTGAGGTCGTGGTGGAGGTTCACGTAGACCTTTTTGAGGTGATCGAGAAGTCCCGCCGAGGCGGCCGCTTTGAGGCCCCTTCCGGTGCCTATTATCTCCGGCGGGATTCCCAGGGAATAGAGGGATGCGGTAAATTTCACCCCGCGGGGGAGGCTTTTACGCCCCATGCTCCTGGCGTAGCCCAGTGGGCCCGTTTCTGATATCCTCTCCCTGCGGGCGGGGATATGTCCGGAGGTGGAGTTTATGAGGGGCGAGATGCTTTCGATCGTCTTGCGGTAAAGGGGAGAGAACAGATGGTTGAGCTCGGCCGCGAGCTCTTTATCCAGCGGGTCGGGCGTGATCTCCGCCGCGCCGCTCAGTTCCCTGTTCAAGTAACGCACGGCCTTTTTCACATCCGCCAGGGGATAGTCGTAGCGGAAGGCTGACTGCAGGGTCACCGTCCTGATTCCCTTGTATTCTTTCAGAAACTCTTTACACCTGTAGGGGGTCAGCCCGCCCCTGAAGGGAAGTGAGCCCACTCCGATCATGGGATAGACGGGCATGCCCTCTTTCTTTTGGAAGAGGTATTGTTCATTGACAGCGACCTTGGCCGCCAGTACAGCAGGCACCAGACCGTGTTGCAGAGAGGGGTCTGAACGGGCGATGAAGCCCCTCACCGAATTCTGCTTGCTCTTCAACTGTTGGCAGTAATCTTCAAGGATTTCTCCCATGTTCATCAACCGGTCCACATCCTCCACCAGGGGGATTATCTCTACTTCCAGCGGCCCGCACAGGTCCGACTGAAAGGCGACGCACTTGGCCTTTATGACCTCGCTGTATTTACTCTGCACTTCCACCATCATTTCCGCCCTTTCCGCCATGGGGAGAATGATCTGGAAGACGGGGGCTTCGGGAAGATCGAGCTCAAGGGCGATATCCTGTGCCGTGGTCACGGACATGAAGGCGCGGGCGGTGCGGGTTGTTTTTTCGAACCAGATGTTAGGCACCCGGATGGTGAGGAAAAATTCACCGCCCAGGGGGTGACGCTTGAAGAAGCTGGTATACTGGGTCAGCAGCTTGTCGGCGGCAGCCTCGTCAACGTATTTCCCTTCCCAGTCCCACATATATTCCCGGCAGCCGAGCTCTTTGAAACATCGGTAACACTCTTCAACTTCTTCTTCCGCCGTAAAGTAAGCCTCCTTTCCCCAATAGGGGGGTGCTGCGTTGTCCGGGTGCTGGGTGGCCATGGTGGGCGGCGGGTAGAAAGACTTTACGTCACGCTTGTTCACAAGTCATTCTCCCTGTATGATTGAAGGGATAAACAATGCTCTTGATGAAGCCGCTTTTTTACCATAATATACCCCGAATGCCGTAACCGGGCAATTGATGGCGAAAAATAAAGGGGATCGGGCCTCCAGGTCCGGTGTTTATCTATAGACTTGTGATGTCAATAATATGCTGCGGAGGTGTAGGCAATGAGAATAGCGGTTTTTGGAGCAGGTGGAGTGGGGGGCTACTTCGGAGGGCTTCTGGCTAAAGCAGGAGCCGACGTGGTGTTCCTGGCCCGCGGGGAGCATTTGAGAAGTATCAAGGAGCGGGGTCTAAAGGTGGAGAGCGTAGCCGGCGGCTTTGAAGTGAAGGTAAAGGCGGAGGAAAGTGCTGAAGAGGTGGGGCCTGTGGATTTTGTCCTCTCCTGCGTCAAGGCCTACCATGTGGAAGAATCCGCTCCGGCCATGAGACCGCTTTTGGGGGCGGATACGACGGTTCTTTCACTTCAGAACGGCGTGGACAATGAAGGGAAGATTGGCAGTGTGTTAGGGGAAGAGCGGGTGATAGGCGGCGTGGCGTACGTGGAATCCTCCGTAGCCGCTCCGGGCGTAATCTCCCAGACGGGAGGCCTCAGGCGTCTGATCATAGGCGAGCTGGACGGCGAGCTGTCCTCCAGGGTCCGGGCTCTGAGCGAAGTCTTGTCCGGGGCGGGGATCGACTGCCTGGTATCCGAGGATATCAAGAGCGAGCTATGGCGCAAGTTTATGTTCATCTGCCCTTTGAGCGGGTTGACCAGTTTAGTGAGGTCTCCGATAGGGGTGGTGCTGGTAAACGCGGAGACCAAAGAGCTTTACCGAAGGGCCGTGGAGGAAGTGCATCTGGCGGCTTGGTCGTGCGAGCTTAATCTCCCCGAAGAGATGATAGGGGAGGTCATGGGTTTTACCGAGAGCCTCCATTTCGACTTCAAATCCTCCATGCAGCGTGATCTGGAACGGGGAAGACCTCTGGAGTTGGACGCCCTCAGCGGGCATGTGGTCCACTTGAGCGAAGAGAAGGATTTCCCTGCCCCGGTAAACTCGTTCATAGCCGCTATTTTATCGCCTTTCAAATCCGGGTCGTAAGGCCCGGTATGGGGGTCGTCGACCCCCGATATATAAATTCTGTTCCCTCGCTGGAGGAAGGGAAGTGGAACGACCCACCGCAGCGGATCAGCTGCAGAAAATAAAGACTTACGAAAAGGGTTATGTGGCTATGCTCCTCCTTCGGACGGGGATGGAGCTGGGGCTCTTTGCCGCCATTAATGCTCACGGGAATGGGGTTAGCGTACCGGAGCTTGCGGAGGAGCTGGGGCTGCATGAACCCTATCTCTATGTATGGTGTACGACGGCCTACCATTATGAGCTTCTGGACTGCGCCCCGGGAGACCGTTTCATTCTCCAGGCCGGGCTGGAGGAAGTGTTGGTGCAGAGGGACAGCCCGCGCAATTACGAGGGGAACATCAAGCTCACCATGGACTGCATGAGCGGGGATATGGCAGCCTTCGCCGGCTATATGCGCAGCGGAGAAGCGTTCACCTACCAGGAGCGCGACGCTTCTTTCTCCGAGGCGGTGGCCGAATCCACCCGCAACCTCTATGCCGCGTTCAAAAACGTAATCGTCCCCAGGGTGGAAGGGATGCAGGAGGATATGGAGCGGGGGGCGGAATTTCTCGAAATGGGATGCGGCAATGGAACCCTCATGATCCGGCTGGCCGAGCTTTATCCCCGCTGCAGCTTCCGGGGGGTGGACGTAGACAGGTTCGGCATAGAGCGCGCCCGGCGAGCCATCGGCGAGAAAGAGCTTGAGGGGCGGGTCAGGGTAGAGTTCCTGGGGGGAGAGGAGTTCCCCCATGAGAGCCTTTTCGACTACGTCATAATGGTAGTCGTCCTCCACGAGGTGAGGCCGGAGGCCAGGGAGCAATTGGCGGCCAACAGCTATCGGGCCCTCAAGAAAGGGGGTCGGCTGGTGAACGTCGATTTCCCCTATCCGGCTGCTATCAGCGAATTTCGACAGATAGATTTCGAGCGGGGCATCTTCGATCAGTACCGGGAGATGATCATGGGCCATCACCTTCAGACCCGCCCCGAGCAGGAGGCGCTCATCACCGGAGCCGGGTTCGGTGATTTGAAACGCTTCAGCGTGGGCAAGGGTATGTTCGACGTGCTGGTGGCCGTAAAGGGCGGAGCCTGAGATAGAGCGGGAAGGTGCGAAACGGTCGAAATGAGCATGGATGGAATGGAGAGCGCCGATGGTTTGAAGGACAGCTACAAGTGGTGGGCCTCCTTCGCCATTACCATGGGGATGCTGTCCATAAACCTTAACATATCCGCAGTCAATCTGGCCATACCCAAAATCATGTCCTCTTTCGGGGCGAATCTCGACCAGGCCCAGTGGGTGCTCAACGCATATATGATCGCCTTTACCGTGACCACTCCCACCGTGGGTTGGCTGGGGGGATGGCTGGGCAACAAGAACCTTTTCCTCCTTGCCATGGGTGTCTTCCTTTTCTGCATGTTGTTGAGCGGGATTGCCTGGAATATAGAATCTCTCATCTTTTTCCGCGTCCTTTCCGGCATAGTGGCCGGAATGGCAACCCCCATAGGGATGGTGATCCTCTACGAGGCTTTCCCCCCCCACCAGCATGGGCTGGCCATGGGGATATCCATATTCTCCCTCTTTTCGGCCTCCATGATCGCCTTTCCCCTCGGTGGCTACCTGGTGGAGGAAATAAGCTGGCGCTACATCTTTTATATTTCAGTGCCCTTGAGCGTGGTTGGAATGACGGTGGGTAAGATAATCCTGAGGGAGAGCGAGCGAAAGGAAAGGCGGCCCCTGGATGTCCCGGGGATCGCATCGCTCGCCGTTTTCGTGGTCTGCCTGCTGATGGCCCTGAGCCAGGGGAGGCGGGAAGGCTGGGGTTCGAACTATATAATCACGCTCTTCATCCTGGCCGCGGTGGGAGGAGGGGCCTTCGTGCTGGCCGAGCTCAAAGGCAAGCACCCCATGGTGGACCTGCGCCTGTTCAAAAAGTTCAACTTCACCATTCTCAACCTGGTGGGTTTCGTGAATGAGATGGACCTCTTCGGGACATTCTTCCTGATACAGATTTATCTCCAGACCTTCCGCGGGTTCACGCCATTGCAGGCGGGCCTCATCATGCTTCCCTCAGTCATGGTAACCAGCTTCAGCTCCCTCATGTTCGGGCGGTTGGGGGATTACATAGACACCAAGTATCTCATCATTCTGGGAATGACATTCAGGGCTTTCGCCATCTGGCGCTTCACTTTTCTGAACATATACACCCCTATG